>DATAZS010000174.1:0-14789 GCA_036271915.1 Polyangia bacterium | reverse complement strand
TCTACCTTCGGCAAGAGGGCCGCGGCATCGGCCTCGGCAACAAGGTGCGCGCGTACGCCCTGCAGAACGACGGCGCCGACACGGTCGAGGCCAACCTCGCGCTCGGCTTCGAGGCCGACGAGCGTCGCTACGATCTCGCGGCGTCGATCATCAAGGACCTGGGCATTCGATCGGTGCGGCTGCTCACGAACAACCCGACGAAGATCGCCGGGCTGCGCGCGTCGGGCGTCGTCATCTCGGAGCGCATCTCGCACTGGGTCGGCGAGAACCAGTACAACGCCGACTATCTGGCCGTGAAGCGCCGCAAGATGGGCCACCACCCGGACAGTCAGGTGAAGCTCCGCGCGTTGCCTTCGGCGCGCAAGGCGTGATCTCGCTGGCGCCGGGCGCCTTCAAGTCCTAGGCTGCGCGCATTCCAACCCTCGAAGAAAATGTCAGGGCCGCCCTCGGCCAGGTGAAGGATCCGGCGCTCGGCGTCGACCTCGTGTCGGCCGGGATGGTCAAGGCGGTCGCGGTGGACGGCGCGCGCGTCGCCGTTACGATCGAGCTCACGACCCCTGCGTGCCCGTCGCGCGAGGTCATCGAGAAGTCGGTGCGTGACGCCGTCGGCGCCGTCGCGGGCGTGAGCGCCGTCGACGTCAAGCTGGACGCCAAGGTGTGGGGGCGGCCGAACCATCCGTCGAACCCGCGCCTGCCCGGCGTGAAGAACATCATCGCGGTCGCGGCCGGCAAGGGCGGCGTCGGCAAGTCGACGGTGAGCACGAACCTGGCCGCGGCGCTGTCGCGCCTGGGCGCCAAGGTCGGCATCCTCGACGCCGACGTCTACGGTCCGTCGATCCCGCAGATGATGGGCGAGCCCGAGAAGCCGGCGGGCGTCGAGACGGGCAACAAGATCGTGCCCGCGATCCACCACGGGCTACACGTCATCTCGGTGGGCTTCTTCGTCGAGCGCGGCGGGGCCGTCATCTGGCGCGGCCCCATGGTGCACAAGCTTTTGCAGCAGTTCATCGAGGACGTCGAGTGGGGCGAGCTCGACTACCTCGTCGTCGATCTGCCGCCCGGCACGGGCGACGCGCAGCTCTCGCTGTCGCAGCTGCTGCCGATCACGGGCGCCGTCATGGTGTCGACGCCGCAGGAGGTGTCGGTCATCGACGTCGAGAAGGCGCTCGCGATGTGGCAGCGGGTCGAGGTCCCCGTGCTCGGCCTCATCGAGAACATGAGCGGCTACGTCTGCGCGAGCTGCGGCCACCACGAGGAGATCTTCCTGCGCGGCGGCGGACGAAAGCTCGCCGAGCGCAGCAACCTGCCGTTCCTCGGTGAGATCCCGCTGCAGCCGGCCGTGAGCCGGGGCGGCGACGCGGGCACGCCCGTCGTCATCTCGGATCCTGGCTCGAAGGTCTCGGAGATCTTCCTCGACATCGCGCGCACCGTCGCGTGCGCGCTGTCCGTGCGCAACACGCCCGTGCCCGGCGCCGGCAAGCGCAGCTCGAAGCTGACGCTCATTCGCTGACAGCGCGTCAGACGTCGACCTTGAAGCCGAGGTCGACGTCGCAGGCCGCTTGCCCGCCGCGAATGCCCCAGTTCTGGGCCGGCACCTCGCGCAGCACGATCTTCACGTGGTCGCCCGGAATGCCGAACGGCTCGAGGTTAGCCACGATCGCGCGATAGAGAGCGCGCTTGGCGTCGAGCGACCGCCCCGCGAAGGCGTCGATGCTCACGTGCGTGTAGGCCTCGGGCTTCGCGCGGTTGGGCGGACACGCGAACCGGTGGGGCTCGTGGACGATGAGCCGCACGTTGCGATCGTGCGGCAAGATCTTGAACGCCTCACGGAGCGCGGCGTGCACGGCCTCGATGAGCGCGAGCTCCTCTTCGTGCGAGTAACTTCTTCGAACCTCGATGAGGACGCTGGGCATTTCGTCTCCGCGACGGAGAATAGCAGCGCGCGCAACGCGCGCTGCTCAGCGCCGGCGGGGCGCTTCGATAGCTCAAGGCCTGGTCGTCGCTTCGATGCGCCATACGCAGCAGTCGGCGTCGTCGCTCACAAGCAGCGCACCGTCGGACGCGACGGCGACGCCCACCGGCGGCCCCACACGTCGCCCCTCGGCGTGACGAAGCGCCGTCGCGAGGCACATGAACGTCGCACGCCTGGCCTAGACGGCCGTCCCCGGAGCGTCATGACGACAACCTATTCGTCCCTCGCGAGCGCAGGGCGCGCGCCTCACCGGCGACAAACACCACAAACGTACGTTTGTTCTCGACGATAAAATCGACGAAGCGTACGCTTAGTTCATGAAGATTGTTCAGGCGACCGATCTGCGTCGCAACTTCTTCGAGACGCTCAAACGCCTCTCTTACGAAAGAGATCCGGTCTTCATCGAGCGCCGCGGGAAGACCATCGCTGCGCTTATTCCTCCGGATCTCGTCGACGGACCTCGCCTCACACCCGCGCCCGACCGCCTCACGCTCGATCCTCGGGCGCTGGATGCGTTCTGCGCGCGACACGCCGTCAAGACGCTCTATCTGTTCGGCTCGGCGCTCACGAGCGCGTTCGATGCGAGCAGCGACGTCGATCTCATGTTCGAGGCGGCGGGCGCCTCCCCCGATTACTTCGAGCAAATGAAGATGACGGACGAGCTGCAGACGATCTTCGGCAGGCCCATTGATCTCGTCTCTCGCCGGGCGGTCGAGGAGTCGACGAATCAAACCCGAAGGCGGGCCATCCTCGAAGGTGCGCGCGTGATCTTTGCCCGGTAGACGCGGCGTCGATCGCGACGCCGCGTTCGTCGAGGACATCGTCGAGTCGTGTCGCGCGATTGAGACCTACACGCGCGGCAAGCGCCTCCCGGACTTCGTCGGCGATGCGCTACTCCAGGACGCAGTCGCGCGGCGCCTGTTCGTCATCGGCGAGGCCGCCAAGAACCTCTCGGACGAGCTCCAGGCGAAGCACCCGACGATCGACTGGAGGAACATCTCGCGCCTGCGCGACAAGCTCGGTCACCACTATTGGGCCATCGAGCGCGAGCAGGTCTGGGAGATTGTCGTGCGCCACATTCCGCCGCTGCGTGCGGCGCTCGAGTAACGGCCGTCAGCGCGTGCAATACGCGTCAGCGCGCGAGCGCCGCCGAGAAGCTCGGGCGGGCGCTCACGCGGGCGTACCAGTCGCGCACGCGCGGGTACTTCGCGAGCGGGTCGTCGGGCAGCTTGCGCGCGAGCGCGAAGATCATCGAGGCGTTCGAGAGATCGGCGATCGAGAAGCTCGTTGTCGCGATCCACGCGCGCTCGGCGAGCACGGTCTCGAGGACGCCGAGGCCGCGATGGATCTTCGCGACGGCGCTCGCGGCGGTCTCGGGATCGGGCTCGTCACCGAGCGCCGCGATCCACCACTCGACGTACGCGGCGTAGAGCGTCGTCTGCGCGAAGTCGACGAACTGCGCGACGCGGGCGCGCGCCTGCAGCGACGCCGGCGTACCGTCGTTCTTCGGCACGAGGCCCGACGCAGGGTGCGCGTCGGCGATGTACCAGAGGATCGCGTTCGACTCGGGCAGCGAGAAGGTGCCGTCGGTCAGCGTCGGCACCTTGCCGTGCGGGTTGATCGCGAGGAACGACGGCGTCTTGTTCTCGCCCTTGTCGAGATCGACGGGCACGAACTCATAGGCGACGCCGGCCTCGGCCAGCGCCGCGCGCAGCTTGAGCGTGTTAAAGGACTGCTTGTTCGTCGAGCCGTAGAGCTTCATGGTGTCCTAAGGTTTGCTGAGAAAGCGCGCGAGGATCGTCTTCACGCCCGCGCTTTGAAAACGCATCGTCACCTTCAGATCGGCGCCCGAGCCCTGCCAGCCGCGGATCTCGCCCACGCCGAACGAGGGGTGGCGCAGCTTCGCGCCCACCTGCAAGCCGGGTCCGTCGTCCGAATGAGACTCGGCGTGATCGTAGTCGACCGTGATCTCGCCCGTCGGCTTCGACGTGAGCCTGGACTTGGGCGCCGCGTTGTTCGACGACCCACGCAGCTGGAACGACGGCTCCTCGGCTTGCGGCTCGGGCTTCGCCCAGCTGCCGCCCCACGGGCCGCGGCCGCGCGTGTCGCCGTAGTACATCGCGGGGCGCTCCATGACGATTTGATCGACGCCGTCCATGGGCAGCTCGCGCAGGAAGCGGCTGGGGATGCCGGGCAGCTCCTGACCCGACAAGCGGCGGCGGCGCACGCGCGAAAGGTAAAGCCGCGTGCGCGCGCGCGTCACGGCGACGTAGCACAGGCGGCGCTCCTCCTCGACGGCCGAGTCGTCGTCGACGCTGCGCGCGTGCGGAAAGATGCGCTCCTCGAGGCCCGTGAGGAACACCGTCGGGAACTCGAGGCCCTTCGCCGTGTGCACCGTCATGAGCGACACGGCGCCCTTGTCGGCGTCGTAGCCGTCGACGTCGGACGCGAGCGCGATGCGCTCGAGGAAGCCGTGCAGTGTGGGCTCCTCGGCTTCGCGCTCGTACTCGCGCATCTGCGCGATGAACTCCATGAGGTTCTCGCTGCGTCCCTCCGCCTCGAGCGAGGCCTCGGCCGCGAGCGCGTCGCGGTATCCGCTCTCCTCGAGCACCTTCTCGGCGAGATCGGCGGGCGGCAGGCCCACGCTCTCGGCGCGCAGCTTCTCGATGAGCCGCACGAACGCCGCGACCTTCTTGCGCGGCCCGGGCCCGAGCGGCGGCTCTTCGAGCTCGGCGCGCTCCGTCGGCTCGAACAGCGGGCCCTCGTCCTGGATCCCCACGGGATCGGCCGCCGCGAGCGTGAGCGCGTCCCACGCCGAGATGCGCCGCTCGTAGACGAGCGCGCCGATGCGCTCAATCGTAGAAGCGCCGATGCCGCGCGCGGGGACGTTGACGATCCGCTGCAGCGCGAGCCCGTCGTCGGGGTTGCCGATGGCGCGCAGGTAGCAAACGAGATCCTTGATCTCCGTGCGGTCGAAGAAGCGCGTGCCGCCCACGACGACGTACGGGATGTCGCGCGCGCGCAGCGCGTCCTCGAGCACGCGCGACTGCGCGTTGGTCCGATAGAACACGGCGACGTCGCGCGGCGACAGCTTCTCGCGCAGACCATCCTCGATGCGCGCCGTCACGAAGTCGGCCTCGTCGCGCTCGGTCTCGCCCTCGAACAGCACGATGCGCTCGCCCTCGCCCTCCTCGGTGTACAAGACCTTCGGGCGGCGCTCCGAGTTCTTCTCGATGATGGCGTTGGCGGCGCGCAGGATGTTGCCCGTCGAGCGGTAGTTGCGCTCGAGCTTTACGACGCCCGCGCCCGGTTGGTCGCGCTCGAAGTCGAGGATGTTGCGGATGTCGGCGCCGCGCCACTTGTAGATCGACTGATCCTCGTCGCCGACGACGGTGATGCTCTTCGTGCGATTCGACAGGCAGCGCACGAGCTTGTACTGGACGTTGTTCGTGTCCTGGAACTCGTCGACGAGGACGTGATCGAAGCGCTCGGCCAGCATGTGCGCGGCCGGCGTGTCACCGACGCACATGCGCAGCGTGTGCAGCAGCAGCCCGCCGAAGTCGGTGGCGTTCGCGGCCGCCATGCGCTCTTCGAAGAGCGTGTACGCCTTGGCGACCACGTCGTCGAAGTAGTCGCCCGGCTGGTACGCCGCCGCCGTGATGCCCTGGTTCTCGAGCCGGTCGATCGCCGACAGCACCTGGCGCACGGGGAACATGCGCTCTGGCACTTTGAGGTCGGTCAGCACGCGCGCCATGAGACGCTTCTGATCGTCGGTGTCGTAGATAACGAAGTCTTTGCGCAGGCCGACGGCCTCGCCGTACTGGCGCAGGAGCCTCGCCGAGATCGAGTGGAACGTCCCGACGGACAGGCCCGCGAGGCCCACGCCCATGCGCTCGCGCAGGAGCTCGCTCACGCGCGAGCGCAGCTCGCCCGCGGCCTTGTTCGTGAACGTCACGGCGAGGATGCGGCGCGGATCGGCGCCCGTCGCGACGAGGCGCGCGAGGCGGTACGTGATGACGCGCGTCTTCCCCGACCCCGCGCCCGCGACGACGAGCAGCGGCGCGCCCGGGTGAACGACAGCCTCGAGCTGCGCGGCGTTCAGCTCGCGCGACAGCGACGCGCGCGAGAACGGCCCCGTGGGCTCGTGCTGCTCGTGGCGGGCGCGCGCGTCAGGCCGATCGGGGTGATTCGCGGGATGCTCCGGGTGCGCCACTTCAAGCTCCATCCGAAAAACACTTTGTCAGAGCGCGCCACGGGATGCGACGACGAAATCCGCCCGCGAGCCGTTCCGCCGCGCAAGGCGTCTTCATGCCTACGCCGCTGATTTTCGCGCGCTCGCCCACTCATCTTCATCTGTGAAGGAGACCGGATGACCGATCGATCGTTCTCGCCTGGCTCGCTGTTGCTCGCGTTCGGGATCGTCTTCGCGTCCGCGTGCGGCTCGAGCGGACCGTCGCACGGCGGTGGCACCGCGGGCGCGAGCGGTGGCGGCGTGAGCGGCGATGCGGGCGCGACGCCGTCGGGCACGGCGGGCGCTGACGCGGCCGGCGCGCCCGGCACAGCCGGAGATGCGACAGGCGCGGCGGGCGCGGCGCCAGACGGCGGCGCGGGCCTGGGCGGCGACGCGGGCACCGTCGCGTCGACTCCCGACGCCGCCGCGGGGACGGGCGGCGCGGACGGCGTCTCCGTCACTGACCCTGGCACCGACGGCGATGGCGTGTTTCAGATCGCGTCGCCGTTCAAGGCCGCGCCCGAGATGTCCGATCAGCCGGGCGTCGCCAAGGGCACGATCGTCCAGTTCACCATGGCGACGAATACGACGTTCAACGACGGATCACGCAAGGTCGCCGTCTACATCCCGGCCGGCTACGTCTCGGGCACCGAGGTCCCGTTCATGGTCGCGCAGGACGGCGTCGGCGCGCAGAACGGCGGCAGCTTCGGCCTCGACGATCTGCGCCCGCTCATGGACAACATGATCGCCGCGAAGATGATCCCCATGATGGCGGGCGTGTTCGTCGATCCGGGCGCCATGCGCAGCGTCGAATACGACACGGTCTCGGATAAGTACTGGACGTTCGTCGAGACGGAGCTCTTGCCCGCCGCGATCGCGCAGGTCCAGACGATGAAGAGTGTGACGCTCAACCTCACCAAGGATCCCGAGGGGCGCGGCGCGTTCGGCGGCAGCTCGGGCGGCGCGGCGGCGTTCACGATGGGCTGGTTCCACCCAGAGTCGTACCGGCGCATCCTCACGCTCTCGGGCAGCTTCCTCAAATTGCAGAGCTCGGTGATGTATCCGAACGGCGCCGGCGACTACGCGATGACGCTCATCCCGACGTCAGCGGTGTTGCCGCTGCGCATCTTCATGGAGGCGGGCTCGATGGATCTGGGCGGCACGAGGTGGCGCGACGCCAACGACGCGATGTCGGCGGCGCTCATGACGAAGGGCGGCTACCACTATCGCTACATTCAGGCCGCGGGCGCGATGCATGAGGACGACGGCGCGCGCCGCCAGTACCTGCCGGCTGCCATGCAATGGCTGTGGCGCGGGTATCCGATCAAGTGACGGCGGCGCCCACGCGCAGCTGACACACCTCGAGATAACGCGCCGACGGCCACTCGAGCGGCGTGGGGTAGTCGGGCGGCAGACCGCCGAGCTCGAGCACTTGCGCGTCGCGCTTGCCGCGCGCGATGCCGGCCTCGACGTGCGCGAGCACGCTCGGGCCTTTGTGCGTGTTCGACGAGATCCACAGGTGGCCGCCCGCGTCCGGCAGCACGCCGCACGCCGCGGCAATGAGATCGGGATAGTCGCGCTTCTGCGCCCACAGCGCCGCGCGCGCGCCCGAGACCGTCGGGGGATCGAGGATGATGACGTCGTAGGTCGCGCGCCGCGCGCGCTCGGCCTCGAGGAAACGAAAGACGTCGGAGACCTCCCAGCGGTGCGGCGCCGGATCGAGCTCGGACAGCGCGAAGTTCGCGCGCGCCCACGCGAGCGGCCCCGCCGCGAGATCGACGCTCGTGATCTGCGCGGCGCCGGCGCGCGCGGCCGCGACGGACAGCGCGCCCGTGTACGCGAACGTGTTGAGCACGCGCTTGCCGCGCACGAAGCGCGCGAGCCCCGCGCGGTGCTCGCGCATGTCCGTGAACAGGCCCACGTTGATGCCGCCGCGCAGGTGCACCTCGTACGGCACGCCCGACTCGCGCACGACGAGCTTCTCGGGCGGCGCCTCGCCCACGACGTCGTCCTTCGCGCGCTCGGGCGTGTTGCCCGTGCCCTTGAGGCGCGCCTTGAGCACGGCGCCGCGCAACGGCAGCCCCGCCTCGGGGAGCGCCTGCAGCACGACCTGCGCGAGCAGCCGCGCGTGCCCGAGCAAGCCGCGCGACAGCGCCGTCACGACGGCGTACGCGCCGTAGACGTCGACGGTGAGCCCCGAGAGTCCGTCGCCCTCGGCGTTGACGAGCCGATACGCCGAAGCGCCGTCGGCGAGCCCGAGCGTCTGCCGAAAGGCGAGCGCGGGCGCGACGCACGCGCGGAAGAAGGCCGCGTCGAGCGCGCGCACTCCGTCGCCGTGCGCCCACAGGCGCGCGACGTCATTCTCGGGATCGGCGGCGCCCACGGCGAGCGTCTCGCCGCGCGCGTCGATGATGCGAAAGGGGCGCCCTGGCTCGAGCGCGGCGCCGCCTTCGAGATCGGAGAGAAGGAGCTGCGGCGGCCGCGCGGCGAGGCGCGCGCCGCCGGCCAACGTCGTCGTCACGCCGTGCAGAGCCATGGCGCGCATCCTGTCAGAGAACGTGCGGGCGCCTCTCGATATTCTGAGGCCCCGGCGCGGTGCGAGCGCGATTCGACGCCGCGCACGCTGGTCCGCGATTTGCTGACGCCGTGCGCATGAAAGCCTCTTGCTTCGTCGTCGCGCTGGCCTTCGGCGTCCTCTTCCAGGTCAACGGATGCAGCTCGTCCCCGAGCGCGACCGACGGCGGGCACGCCGGGACCGCGGGCGCGAACGGCGACGGCGGCATGAGCTGCGCCGATCTCGCGTCGCAATATCGGACCGCGCTCACTGCGGCGCGCAGCTGCGTGCTGAACGCACGCGGCCAGTGCACACAGATGGTGAACGCTGATCTCTCGCCGTGCGGCAGCTGCCAGATCTTCGTGAACGACGCCACGGCGCTGAACGCGCTCAAGGCGCAGTGGCTGCAAGCTGGCTGCGATCGCAACGAATCCATCCCGTGTGCGTTGATCGCGTGCGCGCAACCACGCGCGGGCGAGTGCGTCGCCGGCGACGGTGGGGGTGCCTTGTGCGGCCCGGGGCCATTCGGAGTCGAGTGAGCGGCCTCCTCGGCTCGACCTAGAGCCGCACTCTCGTGACCGATCGCGACCGCCCTCGCAGAATTGCCGCGGGCTCAGAGCCGATTTCAGATTTGCGCCGTCTTCTGGTACGAGGTTCGGCACACATGAAATCAGCAAGCACGTGGGCGTTAGGCGCCCTCGCGATCGGCGTCTTCACTTTCACCTTCGGCTGCGGCGGCGGGCACCAAAAGGCGCAAGACGCGGGCACCAGCGACGCGACGCCGACCAACGACGATGGGCGTGCCGGCGACGCGGCCCCGCTGAAGGACGCGGCGCGCGGCGACGCGAGCGACGGCGACGCGGGCTGCGCGCCGGCGTGCGCCGCGAACCAAACCTGCGTGCTCGGCGCGTGCCAGGCCACTCCCGCGCAGATGGCGGCGATGCCCGGCTGCGGCGCCGCGCACCTCGTCGTCGGCGGCGGGACGCTCTACTGGACCGAACGCGCCACGGGCGCCGTGAAGAGCCTCGCGACGACGAGCCCCGGCGGCGCGCCGACCCTCGTCGCGTCGGGCCAGTCGATGCCGGGCGTCCTCGCCGTCGACGATACCAATGTCTATTGGGCGAACGATGGAGACAAGTCGCTCGAGAAGGCGCCCGTCGCGGGCGGCGCGCCCGTGCCCCTGCCGGCGACGCCCGATCTCGTGAGCGGCGTCGTCGCGAACGGCGGCACGCTCTACTACGGGGCCGGCGCGAGCACGTACAAGCTCGCACCCGGCGGCACGACGCCCACGACCCTCATGTCCTTCGCGTCGTGCAAGGCGAGCCACACAGGCGCGATCGCGCTCGACGCCGACTACCTCTACCAGACCGACTACATCAATTTGTTCCTCTCGCGCGAGCGCAATGACGGCACGCAGTCCGTGACGAGTCCGTGCTCCACCGACGCCGCCGTGCCGCCACAAATCGCCGCGCCCACGACGATCTCCCACTCGCAGGGCGAGCTGTTCCAGGGCGCGCTCGACGTCGTCGACGGCGAGCTCGTCTGGGCCGACAACTCCAACCTCTACGGCAAGCCTGTCGACGGCACGACATCGACGGGCGCGCCCACGCTCGCGACGACGGCGAACGCGGGCGTCGTCACGGGCTTCATCGTGCGCGGTTCTAACATCTACATCGGCGAGAGCGGCGTGAACGAGGGGACCGGCGACACGATCGAGGTCGCGCCCCTCGACCCGGGCGACGCTGGCACGGGCATCGCGACCATCATCGCGACGACGTCGGGCACCGTGAGCGACCTCGCGACCGACGCCACGCACGTCTATTGGGTCGTGACCTCGAGTGCGCCCGACGGCGGCGCCGCCGCCTGCGCGATCATGAGCCTCGCGCAGTAAAGACGCCGCTCAGATCTTCGTGATCCCGCGCGCGTCGAGCAGCGCCGTGATCTTTGCGATGACCTCGGCCGCGGGCTCGTCGCCGCGCACCAAGAGATCGCACGCTTGCGCGCTGCCCTCACCCACCTCCACGAGCACGAGCGGCGCGTCCGGGATGAGCGCCTGCACGGCCGTCGCGTCAGCGAGGCCGATGGCGTTGGTCGTCGACACGACGATCTGCCCCGAATTCAGCAGCAGGTGCACGACCTCGCCGAAGCGGCGCACGAGCTCGGACTGCGCCGCGTCGACCCACAGATCGTGATCGACGCCGAGGAGCACGTTCTTGCCGTCGAGCATGTACGTGTTGCGGCCGGCGTCGAACAGCGCCTTCTCGAGCGCGCGCGCGAACTGGTGCTTGCCGACGCCCGCCTTGCCCACGAACATGACGAGCGCCGAGCGGTGCCCGTAGCGCGCGGCGCGATCGGCGCCCGTGACGCCGCCCTGCACCCAGTTGAAGTCGCGCGTGCGCGCCTCGGCGCGCAGATCGCCGAGGTCGTCGGCGACGACGCCCGTGATGATGCCGCCGCCCGCGACGTCGTACTCGTCGACGATGACGAAGCGGCCCGTCGCCTCGCAGTCGGCCGTGAGATCGAACGCGATGGGCTGGCGCGCCTCGAGCACGAGGTCGGCGACGTCGTGGCGCCCGACGTGATCCTTGGCGAGCGTGCTGCCCGCCTCTGACGCGTCGATGACTTTGTTGATCTTGTTGATGCGCACGGGCAGCGCCGCCGTGCCGATCTTGAGCTTGTAGTCGCGCCCGCTCACGAACGGCTTCTTGCCGAGCCAGATCATGTTGACGCGCACGCGCGTGCCGACGTGCGGCGCCTTCGCGACGTGGCTCAGGATCTCGCCGCGCGTGATGTAAATCTCCTCGGCGAGCGTGAAGCCCGTCGACCAGCCTGCGTCGATCTCGCTGCGCGCCGCGGTGTTGAAGCCCTCGATCGTGCGGATGGTCCCGACCTTGTTCGAGGGCGAGAACACGACCTTGTCGCCCACCTTCACGCGCCCCGCCTCGATGCGGCCCGCGACGATGCGTCGATCGTCGCCCTGCTTCGTGAACTTGTAGACCGCCTGCACGGGCATGCGCAGCGGCTGGTCGACCTTGGGCGGCGCCTTCGGCAGCGTGTCGAGCACCTCGAGCAGCGTCGGCCCCTTGTACCAGGCCGACTTCTTGCCACGCGAGGCCAGGTTCTCGCCCTCGATCGCCGAGATCGGGATGAACTGCCGCGGCGACACGGCGCCGATGCTCTCGAGGAAGCCGCGGTACTCGCGCTCGATGCCCTCGAAGTGGGCCTGGTCGTAGCCGACGAGGTCCATCTTGTTGACGCACACGACGACCTGCCGGATGCCGAGCATCGCGAGGATGTAGCCGTGCCGGCGGCTGTTCTCGCGCACGCCCTCTTTGGCGTCGATGACGAGCACGGCGGCCTCGGCGCGCGCCGCGCCCGAGATCATGTTCTTGAGGAACTCGATGTGCCCCGGCGCGTCGATGATGATGTAGTCGCGCTTGCTGCTCTTGAAGAAGCAGCGGGCCGTGTCGATCGTGATGCCTTGGTCCTGCTCATCCTCGAGCGCGTCGAGCAGGAACGCGTACTCGAACGGCTTGCCCGTGCGCTCGCACTCGCGTCGAACGGCGTCGAGCTTGCCCTGCGGCAGCGCGTCCGTGTCGGCGAGCAACCTTCCGACGACCGTGCTCTTGCCGTGATCGACGTGACCGACGATCACGACGTTCATCTGCGTGCGGTCCACGGGCGTCGAGCTCTTGGCGGCCTCGGCGCCCATCACATGTACCCCTTGCGGCGCAGCTCTTCGAGCCCGTGCTTGCCGTCCTGCAGGCGGCCCGAGCGCTCGGCGATGTTCCGCAGCGCGCCGCTCTTGAGCTCGGTGATGATGTCGTCGACGTTCTTCGACGTGCTCTTGATGGGCGACTGACATGGCCCACACCCGAGGCTGCGGTAGCGCGTGCCGCTGCCTTGGTCGTAGTACAGCGACACCGTGGGGATGCTCTCGCGCTTGATGTACTCCCAGATGTTGAGCTCGGTCCAATCGAGCAGCGGATGGATGCGCACGTGCGTGCCGGGCGCGAAGTCCGTCTTGAACTGGTTCCAGAACTCGGGCGGCTGATCGCCGACGTCCCAGTTGTCGTGCTTGTCGCGCGGCGAGAAGTAGCGCTCCTTCGAGCGGCTGCCCTCCTCGTCGGCGCGCGCGCCCACGATGACGCCCGTGTACGGCTCCTTGTCGGGATCGACCTCGTACGTACCCGTGACGAGGTTCATGCGCATGCGCTTGCCCGTGCCGTGCAGCGTCGCGCCGAGCGCGTCGGCCTTGAGCCGTCCGCAGCAGGCCGTGCGGTTCTTGGCCTGCTCCTCTTTCGACATGTCCGGCTGCTTCGACAGCTTGATGGGGAACGTGTCGCCCTCGTCGAGCGCCTGCTTGTTCTGCCCGACGACCATCTGAAGCTTGTATTCGAACGCGAGCTTGTCGCGATACTCGATCATCTCGGGCAGCTTGTAGCTGGTGTCGACGTGCACGAGCGGGAACGGCACGTGGCCGAAGAACGCCTTGCGCGCGAGCCACAGCATGACGGTCGAGTCCTTGCCGATCGACCACAGCATGCAGAGCCGTTCGAAGTGTTTGAACGCCTCGCGGAAGATGTAGACGCTCTGTTGTTCGAGCTGATCGAGATGGTCCATGGGCCTCGAGATCACATGTCTAGCAAAAAGCCTGTCTGTCCACTATACTAGAATAGTCGGCTGATGACGACCGCATCTTTAGCACGCGGCGCGGCTAATTCGGCGCCGCGAGCAGCTCGCGCTCGGCGTCCTTGAGGGCCTGGCGCCACTCGGGGTCGGAGGGCACGGCGGCGACGGCGCGGCGGTACATCTTCACGGCGTCGCCGATGCGCCCGAGCTTGCGCAGGTGGTCCGCGTAGTCGACGAGCGTCTGGTGGCAGCCGTCGCCGTCGTGCTCGAGCGCCGCCTCGAACAGCGCCGTCGCGCGCGAGGGGTGCCCCGCGAAGCCGTGCTCGAGCGCGGCTTGATGAAGCGCCCAATGATCCTGCGGCTCGATGTCGAGCGCCTCGTCGTAGGCCTCGGCGGCCTCGTTGTGGCGCTCCATCTCGGCGTAGATGTCGCCGCGGATCGCCGCGATGAAGAACGGATCGCCGCCCCGCTCGCCCGCCTCGGTGATGGCCTCGAGCGCCTCGAGCGTGCGCCCCTGCTCCAGCAAGACCTGCGCGAGCTTCGCGAACCCGAGGCCGTACGTCTGATCCATCTCGACGACGCGCCGGAAGGCCTTCTCGGCGTTCTTGAGATCGTTCGCCTCGAGGTGCGCGTCGCCGAGCTCGCGCCACCCGTCGACGAGGTACGGGTTCAGCGTCGTCGCCTTCTCGGCGGCGTCGACGGCGCCGCGCTCGCGCGTCGCGTTCAGCGCCTCGGCGTACAGCGCGTGCGCCGCGCCGATCTCGGCGAGCTCCGACGATGCGAGCGCCGCGCGGGCCTCGCGCGCCGCCTGCTCGGGGCGCCCTTGGTCGAGCGCCTCGCGCGCGCCCTGCAGCTTCTTCAACGCCGCGCGCAGCGTCGCCGTGGGCGCGCGCAGCTTCGCGATGTCGGGATCTTGCGGCTCGAGCGCCGTCACGATGCGCATCGCGAGCGCGCCCACCGTCGAGGGGACCTCGTTGGCCGCGCCCTGCAGCGCCTCGCCGCGCCAGAACGAGACCGTCGCCGCGACGGCCGGCCCCAGCACGCGCCGCGCCTCGGCCGCGGCCGCCGCGTCGCCGCGATCGCTCGCGAGCACGTAGACGAGCGCCGCCGCGTCGAGGCGCGCGTCGTCGTCGCGCGCGCCGATGGGCTCGAGCGCGACGGCGTCGCTGAACCCGCGCAGCGCCGCCTCCCAGTCACCCGCGCGCGCCGAGCGCATGCCGACGGCCAGCAGCAACGCCGGCGTGGGCGGCGTCGACGCGCGCAGCGCCGACGCGAGCACCCCGTCGATCTCAGGCTCGCGCCCCGCGTGCTCGAGCAGCTCGGCGAGATCGAGCCAGTGATCGGCGTGCCCCGGATCGCGGCGGCAGCGCTCCTCGCCCAGCGCGACGGCCGCCGCGCCC
>DATAZS010000173.1:0-10797 GCA_036271915.1 Polyangia bacterium | reverse complement strand
TGCCCGCGCGTCGAGTCGCTCGACGAGGTCGAGACGTTCTGGTCGCGCGGCCCCATCGCGAGCGCCGACCGCGTGCGCGCCGAGCTCGCGCGCGCCGCGGCGGCGCCGAACATTTCATGAACCCCATCATCCTCTGCGTGCTCGCCTACGTCGCGGGCTCGATCCCCTTCGGGCTCATCTTCGCGCGCGCGAAGGGCGTCAACATCCGCGCCGTCGGCAGCGGCAACATCGGCGCGACGAACGTCGCGCGCGCTCTCGGGCGAAAGTGGGCCATCGTCGTGCTGATCGCCGACGCCGCCAAGGGCTTCGCGCCCGTCGCGCTCGGCCGCCACCTCGGCCTGCCGTCCCGCACCGTCGCGCTCGCCGGCCTCTGCGCGATCGTCGGCCACATGTTCACGATCTTCCTGCGGGGCCGCGGCGGCAAAGGCGTCGCGACCTCGCTGGGCGTCGCGCTCGCGCTCTCGCCGCTCGCGGCGCTGTGCGCCTTCGGCCTCTACATCATCACCTACCTGCTGCTGCGCTTGTCGTCCGTGGGCTCGCTGCTCGGCATCTGGGCGTTCCCCGTCTTCGCCGTCGCCCTCGGCGGCATGCCGACCGCGTACCTCTATCTGGCGACCGCCGCCGCCGTGCTCGTCACGGTCCGCCACCGCCAGAACATCGGCCGCCTGCTGCGCGGCGAAGAGAAGAAGGCCTAGACAGCCGTCAGGTTTCGAACGGCGGCGCGTTCACCGCCTCGCGCCCGGCCGCGCAGATCTGCGCCGGAGGCTCCGGCACGTGCGTTGCTCCACTGGCGCCCATGTCGAATACGCTCCCCCGGATCGTCCTCGTGGCCGCGCTGCTGCTTCCCGTCGCGTCAGCGCGCGCCGACGACTCGAGCCCGGCTGAAGCCGCGCCGCCCAGCTCCGACGGCTATCGTCTCCAGACGTTTGCCGTCGACGCGAGCAGCCTCGCGCTCTTCATGGGCTTTCAGCGCGAGAACTCGGGCGAAGGCGACGGTCACCTCGGCAGAGAGCTGCTGCTCGGCGCGCTCGGCGGATATCTTCTCGGCGGCCCCATCATCCACGCCGCGCACGGGCACGGCGGGCGCGCGATCGCCGACTTCTTCTTGAGGGCTGCGCTGCCCGTGCTGGGCGCCGTGATCGGCGACGCCGCGTCCAAGCCGAGCTGTCACGGCGCCGAGTATCCGTGTGGCATAACGCAGACCGCGACCGGCTTCGTCGTGGGCGCCGCCGCGGCGGCGGTGATCGACATCGCGCTGCTGTCGGGCCCCGGGGCCGCGCAGCCGCCGGCAGAGCGCGTCGCATCGCGCGCGCGTTCCAGTTGGACGCTCGCGCCGAGCGTCGCCGCCTCTTCGACCCTCGCGCTCGTGGGCGTGGGCGGCCGGTTCTAGCCGGGCGGACTCAGCGTTCAGCGACCCTGGGCGCTGTCACCCCGCAACGTCATGCACGTGCTGCTCGCGCGCGCGACGAGGCTGCCCTTGTCGTCGAAGACGTCGGCCTCGACGAGCCCGACCGTGCGCCCGCGCTTGACGACCTTGCCCTCGGCGCGCAGCCGCGCGCGCCACACGGGCTTCATGAAGTTGATCTTGAGCTCGAGCGTCGTGAAGGTCTCGCCGCGCGCGAGCTCCGACGCGTAGGCCATGCCCATGGCAGCGTCGGCGATGTCGCACAGCACGCCGCCGTGCAACGTCCCCATGGGGTTCGCGAGGCGCTCGTCGGCGTCGAGCACCATCGTGGCGCGCCCCGGCGAGATCGCCTCGAGCTTGAACCCGAGCAGCCGAGCGATGGGCGGCGCGGGCAGATCGCTCACGTCCTTCATGGCCCGCTGCAGAACGTCGTACATCTCCTCAGGCATCACGAAAATGTCGCAGGCGCCTGCCCTCGGCGCAACCCGAAGCCCGACCGGTCGACAACATGACCATGTCTGGTCACAATCAGGTCATGAAGACGGTCCGCATCGCGCAGCTCAAGAGCCGCCTCTCCCAACACCTGCGGGCCGTGCGCGCGGGCGAGACCTTGACCGTCCTCGATCGAGACACCCCCATCGCGCGGATCGTCCCCCTCGACACGCCCGACGACGTCGTCATCACGAAGCCGGCGCGTGACGCCCCTCCGCTCGGCAAGCTTCGCTTCCCACCCGCGCCGAAGCTCGACGTCGACGTCGTCGAGCTCCTCCTCGAAGATCGCCGGCGACGCTGATGATCGCCTACGTCGATTCGTCCGTCATCCTGCGCAAGATCCTCTCGCAGCCGCTCGCGCTCAAGGAGTGGCCTCTTTTGCGCAGCGGTCCCGTGAGCCGACTCGCGGAGGTCGAGTGCCTCCGGACGTTCGACCGCCTGCGCGTCGAAGGGATCCTCGACGAACGGCGCGTGAGCGCGGCGCGTGAGTCGCTGTATCGAGCGCTCGCGAGCTTCGAGGTGATCGAGGTGAGTCGCACGGTCCTCTCTCGCGCCGCCCAGCCGACGCCCACGGCCCTCGGAACCCTGGACGCGATCCACCTCGCGTCCGCGATGATTTGGCGCGAGCGCGGCGGTCAAGGTGTCGCCTTCGCGACGCACGACGAGGCCCTCGCGACCGCGGCGCGAGCAAACGGCTTTCGCGTCCTCGGGGCCCGACGCGCCGTCATGACGGCGCGCACTTGAGCGCCGGGCCGCCCTCGCCTATGGTCAGCGAATGTCGCCCCGATTGAAGAAGCTCATCAAGCTGGCGGTGGTCGCGGGGGTCGTCGTGTTCGTCGTGCTGCAGGTGTTCCCGGCGAAGGTCATCGGCATCCCCACGCAGGACATCGGCAACAACCCGCCCGAGCGGTTCCCCTTCGACGGCCCGCCCGAGGTCGAGAAGATCATGCGGCACGCCTGCTTCGACTGTCACTCGAACGAGACGCGCTGGCCGCTGTACGCGCGCATCGCGCCCGGCTCGTGGCTCATGGCGCGCGACATCCACAACGGCCGCAACCACCTCAACTTCTCGAAGTGGGCCGACTCCGACGAGGACGAGCGCCAGACCGATCGCGAGGACTGCCTCGAGCAGATCGAGAACGGCGCGATGCCGCCGTGGTTTTACATCCTGCCGTTCCACCCGGACGCCAAGCTGACGCCCGCCGACAAGGCGACGCTCAAGGCCTACTTCCTCAAGAACAAGAAGCCCGACGCCGAGCCGACCATGGCGCCCGCCCCCGCGAAGGACGCCCCCAAGGCCGCGCCCAAGACCGAGGCCAAGACCCCGTAGCGACGGCGGGCCGCGTGCCCAAGCACCCCGTCACGATGGCGATCCGCGCGCTGCGCGCCGCGGGCGTCGCCTTCGAGCCGCACACCTACGCCTGGCACGCCCACGGCGGCACGAGCGCGTCGGCCGAGGCCCTCGGCGTCGACGAGCACGCCGTCATCAAGACGCTCATCTTCGAGGATCAAGACGGCGCCCCGCTCTGCATCCTCATGCACGGCGACCGCGAGGTCTCGCAGAAGCAGCTCGCGCGCGTCGTCGGCGCGAAGTCCGTCGGCCCGTGCGCGCCGGACATCGCCGACCGCCACTCGGGCTACCAGGTCGGCGGCACCTCGCCCTTCGGCCTGCGCCACCGAATGCCGATCTACGCCGAGGGGAGCATCGCCGCCCTGCCCCGCATCTACATCAACGGCGGCGCGCGCGGCTTCCTGGTCGCCATCGATCCAGCGGTGCTCGTGCGGGTCCTGGACGCGACCCTCGTCGACGTCGGGATTGTCTAACCAGACGCGTCAATCGCGTCTCTCCGCTGTGGATAAATACATTTAATTCAAATAATTAAAGATAGTTGTGCGCATCCGTCGCGGTGTCACGAGCGGCCCTCCGTTTCCGTGGTACGAGATCGGGGTCATGCGGACCGCCAACGGACTTTGGCACCACAAGCACCCGCTCAGCACCCGGCCCTCATTTGACGAGCGCGTGCGGTGGCACCTGTTCCACGCGCGCGCCTGCGGGTGTCGCGCGGTCCCGAAGCACGTCGCCGCGACCCTGCGCGAGCGCGGCATCGAGCTGCCGACCCGCGGCAAGGCCTGAGCCCTCGGGACTCCGCCCAAGCTAGTGCAGGATCGCCTGCAGGACCATCGTCAGGAGGAAGCCGAAGACGATGCCCGTCGAGGCCGTGCCTTCGTGACCGTGGCTGTGCGACTCGGGGATGATTTCGTTCGAGGTGATGTAGATGAGGGTGCCGCCCGCGAGCGCGAGGATGAACGGCATCGCGGGCGCCGCGACGCCCGCCAGCGCGCCACCCACGACGGCGGCGGCCGGGATCGTGAGACCGGTCGTCGCGACGATCAGCAGGCCCGCGGCGCCCGACACGCCGCCCTGCCGCAGCGGCGCCGCCATGACCAGGCCCTCGCAGATGTTCTGGACGCCGACGGCGATCGCCAGCAGCACCCCGAGGTGCGACGAGCCGGGAACCGCGAAGCCGGCCCCGATGGCGAGGCCCTCGGGGACGCGGTGCAAGGTGAGCGCGCCCACGATGGCGTAGCCACGGCGGGCGTCGCCCGGCTGGGGCTCTTCGTGCCGGTCGTGCATGTCGTGGCCTGGCGCGTGCCCGAGGTGCTGATGGTGGCCGCGCGCGTGTTGGTGCGGGATGAAGCGGTCCATGATCGCCGCGATGCCCACGCCGACGGCGAAGCCCGCGACGACGAGGAGGAGCCGCCCGAGATCGAGCGCGCCGTCGACGCGCACGTCGTGCACGGCCTCGGTCAGCAGGCCCATCGTGGCCGCCGCGAGCATGAGGCCGGCGCCGAGGCCCAGAATGCCGTCGTAGGCGCGCCGAGGGATCGTGCGCACGAAGACGAACGGCAGCGCGCCCAGGCTGGTGGCCAGGCCCGAGACGGCAGCCGCGACGAGGCCCACGCTCATGCGCGTGCTTTCTACACTAAAGTCCGCACATGGTCCCTCACCTGACGACGGCCTACCTCGGGCTCGGTTCGAACCTGGGCGATCGCGCGGCGCTCATCGCCGAGGCGCTCGCGCGGCTCGAAGCCGAGGGCGTGCGCGTGTGCGCCCGCGCGCCGCTGTACGAGACCGACCCCGTGACGGCCGAGCCTCAGCCGCTGTACCTCAACGGCGCGGCGCGCGTCGAGACGGCCCTCGCCGCCGACGAGCTGCTGGCGTTGTGTCTCGCGATCGAGCGCGTCCTCGGGCGCGAGCGGCCACCGGGCGCGGCGTCCCCCGCGCCGCGGCCCATCGACATAGACCTGCTGCTCTTCGGTGACGCCGTCGTCGCGCGCCCCACGCTCGTGCTGCCGCACCCGCGCCTGCTCGAGCGACCGTTCGTGCGCATTCCCTTGGCCGACGTCGCGGCCCCAGGCCTGCGCCACCTCGTGACGGGCGAGCCGCTCGACCACGCGGCGCCCGACGCGGCCGTGCGCGCGCTATAGCCCGAGGCGCCTGCGGAAGTCGGCGACGGTCGCCGCGAGGCCCTCTTCGAGCGGGACGCGCGGGCCCCAGTTGTCGAGGAGCTTCTGCGCACGCGTGATGTCGGGCTTGCGGCGCGTCGGGTCGTCCTTCGGCAGCGGCAGGCGAATGATCTCCGAGCGCGAGCCCGCGATCTTGCGGATCATCTCGGCGAGCTCGAGCACCGTCGTCTCGCGCGGGTTGCCGATGTTGACCGGGTCGACGCCGTGCGGGCTCGCCATGAGGCGCACGAAGCCCTCGACCAGATCGGTCGCGAAGCAAAACGAACGCGTCTGCTGCCCCTCGCCGTAGATCGTGAGCGGCTCGTTGCGCAGCGCCTGCACCGTGAAGTTCGAGACGACGCGGCCGTCGTTCTCGTGCATGCGCGGGCCGTAGGTGTTGAAGATGCGCACGATGCGGACCTGCACGTCGTACTGGGTCGCGTACGAGACGGCGAGCGTCTCGCCGCAGCGCTTGCCCTCGTCGTAGCAGGCGCGCGGGCCGATGGGGTTGACGTTGCCCCAGTACGACTCGCGCTGGGGGTGTTCGGTCGGATCGCCATAGACCTCGGACGTCGACGCGATGAGGATTCGCGCCTTCGCCTCGCGCGCGAGCTCGAGCATGTTGAGCGTGCCCTCGACGGCCGTGCGGATCGTGCGCACCGGGTTGCGCTGGTAGTGGATGGGCGACGCGGGGCACGCCAGGTGGAAGACCTCGTCGACCTCCATCGTGAGCGGCTCGGTCACGTCGTGACGCATGAGCTCGAAGCGGTGGTTGTCGAGCAGGTGCTCGACGTTCGCGCGCGAGCCCGTGAAGAAGTTGTCGAGGCACACCACCTCGTGCCCGTCGCCGAGAAGGCGCTCGCACAGGTGCGAGCCCAAGAAACCAGCCCCACCCGTGACCAATATCCGTCGTCGTGCCATGCGTCGGTGATACACGCGCCTTCGAATGTTTGCAAAATCGGCCCTGGGCCAAAAGCTGATACGATGAAGACTTAACGGAGGAGGTTGCATGCCCGTGGGCTCCGGTGCGCGAGGTGGAGACAGCGGCCCGACCGTCGACGGCGAACGTCGCGAAGGGCCACGGATCCCCATCGAGATGTGGGTCGAAGAGACCACGGACTCCGAGCGCTATTTCCGGCGCGCGGGCAACCTCTCGCGCGGCGGGCTCGGGCTCGACCACACGATCCCGCTGCCACTCGGCACGGTGGTCAACCTGACGTTCACGCTGCCCGGCGACTCGAACGCCGTGAAGACCGCGGGCGAGATCGTCTCGACCATGGGTCCCGAGGAGCTGCGCATGGGCGTGAAGTTCATCGGCATGACCGACGAAGCGCGCGCGCGAATCGACGCCTATCTCGCGCGCGTCGGCGTCTCGGTCTAACCTGCCGGGCATGTCGCTCATCAGCGCGCGGCGCACGAGGCGGTTCGCGAAGAAGATCCCGAAGCACGCGGCGGCCGCCCTCGCGATGGCGACGGCGTTCGCGTCGCCGGCCGCGTTCGCGAGAGATCCGAAGCCCCTCGAGCCCGCGCACGCGCTCAAGCCCGCCGAGGGCTACTTCGACGAGGCGTTCGCGATCGAGCCGGGCGGCGAGCACCTCTACCTCGTCCGCACCGACGGCGCGACGTTCGCGAAGCTCGAGGTCGTCGACCTCGCGACGGGCAAGACGACGTCGTCGTTCGACCTGCCGAAGACGATGCCCGCGATCGAGCGCATGGAGCCGCTCGGCGGCGGCAAGGGCGTCGTCCTCATCGGGCGCGCGGGAACCCCCGAGGCGCCCGTCGTCACGGCGACGCTCGTCGACGGAGCCGGCAAGGTCGGCTCCACCGTCGGCCCGGCGCACGCCTTCGGACGACCGAGCGCCGCGCCGCAGGACACGCTGATCGCCTTCGATCGCAAGCTCGGCCCGCGAGAGGGCGACGTCACCTACGCGCTGACGCCCTACCACCTGTCGACGTTGACGCCCGCGGGCAAGCTGCGCTCGTACAAGACCGTCGGGGGTGAGCTCAAGTCGCCCCCCTTCCGCATCCTCGACTTCGAGGACGGCTACGCGCGCGCCATCGGCGAGGTCCCGCGCGTCTACGTCAAAAAAGACGACGTGCGTGAGCCGCCGCGCATGGCGACGCTCGATACGCTCACGGGCAAGGTCGGCGACGAGTCGCCCATCACCGACGTGCTCGCCTGGGCGCAGGCGGCGACGCTGCGCGCACGACATCCGGGGCGCAGCACCTTCGTCGAGCTCAACAAAGATGACGCGGGCGTCGATGTCGTGGACGCCATGGGCAACCGCCACCCCGTCGACCTCGCCGTGCCGTTTCAGGTCTACGACCCGAAATCGCTCGTCGATCAGGAGGGCCCCGAGCCGGGCGCCTTCTACTTCGGGATCTCCGTCGACCCCGTCAATGTCGACGCGGTCAAGCGTCGCAAGGCCGACCTCCCCATGCTGGACATCTATGCGGCGCGCGGGCCGACGCAGTCGCCGACGGCGCGCGCGCGGGTGTTCATCCCGCGCAAGGTGTCGTGGCGCGCGGGCTACGGAAAGCTCGTCGTGCTCAAGCGATTCAAGAGCTTCACCCGGGGAGGCGATGAGCTGGACGTGTATCAACTCCGCTAGAGGCGGCGCGCTCGGTCTCGTCGGCCTCGTCGTGCTGGGCCTGGGCGCCGGCTGTGGCCAGGTGCGCGGGCGCAAGCTCATTCAGGACGCCAACGATCTCTACAAGCACGGGCGCTACGCCGAGGCGGTCGCCGTGTTCGAGGAGGCCGAGGCGCTCGTGCCCGATCTGCCGACGCTGTGGCTCAACAAGGGCTACACGTGCCGGCAGCTCATCGTGCCGGGCGCGCACGATCCCGAGAGCCAGCGCGCCGTCGCGTGCGCGCTCGCGGCGTTCAAGCGCCTCGCGGCGCTGCAGCCAGGCGACGCGCGCGCCGATCAGCTCACGATCGAGACGATGTTCGACGCCGACGATCTGAGCGGCCTCGAGGCGATCTTCCTCGAGCGCACCCGACGCG
Source organism: Polyangia bacterium (assembly GCA_036271915.1). Taxonomy (GTDB): domain Bacteria; phylum Myxococcota_A; class Polyangia; order Fen-1088; family Fen-1088; genus DASZFV01. Next base: position 2,386 of record DATAZS010000173.1, on the reverse strand, counting down.
CGCCCGAGGACGTCGACGTCGTGCGCGGCCTCCAGCAGGTCTACTACAAGTGGGGCAAGTGGGGACAAGCGCTCACGTGGTCGAAGCGCGCCGCGCAGCTGCGACCGAGCGACGCCGAGGCGCAGTACGGCGTGGGGACGTTCATCTGGCAGGTGCTGTCGTCGAAGGGCGGCGGCCCCGAGATGGCGGCCTACGATCCGCGGCCGCGTCTGCCGCCCGAAGCGCAGATCCCGACGGGCGCCTCGAACGTCAAGAAGGGTGTGACGAGCACGCTCCCCGTCCCCGTGGCCCCGCCCGCGCCGTTGATCGCCGCCAACGACATCACGGGCGCGACGCGCGTCGAGCTCGCCGACGAGGGCATTCGCTATCTGCAAGAGGCCGTGCGGCTGCGTCCACGCTACCCCGAGGCGCTGACGTACCTGGCGCTGCTCTGCCGACAGAAGTCGTTCGCCTACTTCGCCGACGTGCCGCAGTGGCAGGCCGCCGTCGATCGCTCGAACGAGTGGCAGAAGCGCGCCAACGAAGCGCGCACGGGGAAATCCTAGCGTGGCGTTCGAGTCGTTTCGCGCGCAGGAGCGAGGCCGCCCCCGCACGCTTCGCCGCATCGCCTTCACGCTCGTCGTCTTCTTCCACGGCGTGCTCATCGCCGCGGGCGTCGCCTATTCGTACTGGCACGTCGAGGAGCTGACGCCGCCCGTCCTGCGCGTGACCTTCATGTCGGCGCCGCCACCGCCGCCGCCGCCGCCACCTCCGCCCGCGGGCGGCGGCTCGCGCGCCAAGAAGGTCGCCATCAAGACGAAGCCCGTCGAGCCCATCGTCGTGCCGAAGCCGAACGAGATCGTGCAGCCGCCCGAGAAGACGAAGCCCGTCAAAAAAGAGTTCCGCAAGCACGAGGACGAGTACGTCGAGGACGACGACACGAAGCCCGCCCCCGTGGGCAAGGGCATCGGCAAAGGCTCGATCGACGGCGACGAAGACGGAGAGGACGACGGCGTCGTGGGCGGCGTCAAAGGGGGACAAAAGGGCGGCCAAATCGGCGGCGTCATCGGCGGCACGGGCACGACGCCCATGGCGCCCAAGATCCTGGCGCCCAACGTCGGCGCGCTCCAGCGCCAGGGCTGCGCCTTCCCGTCGATCCCACCGTCGTTAAACCGCAAAGGCGCGTCGTACCTCGTCATCGCGAAGGTCTGCGTCTCCCGCGCGGGCGCCGTCGACAGCGTCACGGTCCTCAAGAAAGAGGACTCTGTGCTCGATAGCGCCGTCGTGAGCTCCGAGAAGGCGTGCCGGTACAAGCCGCTCGTCATCGGGTCGACGGCGGTCCCGTTTTGTTACATCGCGAACTACAAGTTCAACGTCGAATGAAAACCCCCGATCGCAGCTAGTCCAAGGAGACCGGACATGGATTTCACGCTCGTAGGTCTGTGGCACGAGATGGGCTTCATGGCCCGCGCCGTCGTCGTCGTGCTCCTCGCGATGTCGGCTTACTCGCTCAGCATCGCGATCGAGCGGCTCATCGCCTACCGCAGGGGGCGCGCGCTGTCGCGGCTGTACATCGAGGCGCTCGCGCCGCACGTCGAGAGCGCGGCGCGCCTGCGCGAGGCCGTGGGCCTCGACAAGAAGTTCGTGGGCGCGCCCGTCGCGACGGTCGTCGGCGCGGGCGTCACCGAGTACGCGAAGAGCTTGGGCGCGGGCGCGTCGTCCGCGTCGGCGTTCGACGTCGCCGAGGCCGTCAACCGCACGATGGAGCGCGTGAAGGAGCGCGAGCTCGCGAACTTGCGCCGCGGACTGCCCGTGCTCGCGACCGTCGCGTCGTCGGCGCCGTTCGTCGGCCTCTTCGGCACCGTCGGCGGCATCATCACGGCCTTCCAGAAGCTCGCCGACCCGACGAAGGGCGGCGGCGGCATCGGCACCGTCTCGGCCGGCATCGCCGAGGCGCTCATCACGACGGCCGTCGGCCTCGGCGTCGCGATCCTCACCGTGTGGTTCTACAACTTCTTCATGGCGCGCCTCGACGACATGACGATCGACATCGACGAGACGGCGTCCGAGCTCGTCGACTCGATCCTCAAGACCCACGTCGCTTAATCCAACGTGACCTCGCTTCCGCCACGACCGTCCGCGCCCGGCGCGCCGCACCCCCGGCGGCGCATCGCCTCGAAGCGCCACGCCAAGGGCGGCCTGCGCGCCGAGATCAACGTGACCCCGCTCGTCGACGTCGTGCTCGTGCTGCTCATCATCTTCATGGTGATCACGCCCATGATCGCGCGCGGCGTGTCCGTCGAGCTGCCCGTGACGTCGCACCACGATCAGAAGAACGACGACAACAAAGACCTCATCGTCTCGATCACGGCCGAGGGCGATGTCTACCTGAACGCCGACAAGATCC
>DATAZS010000172.1:0-1740 GCA_036271915.1 Polyangia bacterium | reverse complement strand
CGTCCCACTTCGCCTTCGAGTCGGCGATCTCGGCGGCGCTCGCGCCTCCGCGGCGCTCGAACCAGGCGCGCTGCAGATCCTCGATCGCCGCGCCCGGCAGACCCGGCCCCGCCAGCAGCACGACGAACGCCACATCGCTCGATCTCGTGGCGGCGATCGCGGCGACTGTCGCCCCCTCCGAGTGACCGACGACGCCCACGTGCGCGGGCGAGATCTCGGGCCGCGCGCGCAGCGCCGCGACGGCGGCCAGCGCATCGGCGGCGAAGTCGAACGTCGTCGCGGCGGCGAACGCACCGGTCGACGCGCCGACGCCGCGGTCGTCGCAGCGCAGGACGGCGATCCCGCGCCGCGTGAGCGCGTCGGCGAGCACGAGGAAGGGCTTGTGCCCCGCGAGCGTCTCGTCCCGATCTTGCGGCCCCGATCCGGTCGCGAGGACGACCGCCGTGAAGGGGCCCACCCCCTTCGGCTTCGTGAGCGTGCACGCGAGCGCGACGCCCGGCGCGCTCGTGACGACGAGCGGGCGCTCGACGTAGGGCAACGGCGCCTTCGGCTCTTGCGGCCGGCGCACCACGGGGATCGGCGTGTCGGTCCGCGCGAGCTCGAGCGGCATCGCGCGCCCGCGCTGCGTGAACGTGCCCACGAGCTTGGCGTCAACGAGCCGTGCCGTGAAGCTCGCGCCGATCTTCGGCATCGCGAACACGACGTCGTTGCCCGCGACGCTCACGGCCTCGACGGGCATGTCGTGCTCGTGCTGCGCGGGGCTGTCGGCGGTCGCCGTCCAACCCGCCCCCGCCGCCGCGATCTTCAACACGACGGGGAGGCGAACCTGCAGCGTCCCGTCCCACGCGCCCTCGAGCGCCGTGGCGGCGCCGCCCGCGCGTTGGTTGACGCCAGCGCGCTGGTTGGCGCCCGCGCGCCGCTTGAAGTCGAGCGGACGCCCACGCCCCTGCTGGGTCCAGGTTCCCGTGAGGGTGTCGCCCTGGACACGCGCGTCGTAGGTCGCACCGATGCCCGGCAGCGAGAGCGAGAGCGAGAGCCCGTCGCCGCGAGCGACGACGTTCGCGACGGGGATGTCATTCGCGTGCTGATCGACGCTGTCGACCGTCCCAGCCCACACGTCGCCGCGCCGCTCGAGCTTGAGGACGAGCCGCAGCGACGACATGAGGAGCGAGCCCTGCCACGCGCCCGCGAGCGGCAGCGCGGGCTTTGCGGAGACCGGCGTCTCGCGTTCGGGTGGTCGGGATGTCGCGCACGCCGCGAACATGACGGCACCAGACAGGCAAAGGCTCGAGAGGAGGCGCATGAGGCTTTTCGACTCCGCACGCGCGCGGTTGCGTTGCCCGTTCGGTTAGTAGCGCTTCGAGATCACGGCCTCGGCGTTGTTGCCGTCGCCGCCGCTGTCGTCGAGCTCGACGAGGATGCCCCAAACGGCCCCGATCATCGGGCCCAGCACGACGGGCACGTCGATGATCGGTTTGTCGGGCGCGCCCAGCTTCACGGCGAAGTCGAGGCGCATCGAACCGAGGAGCTTGTGGGCGACCCAGTAGAGCCCCACACCGACGACGATCCCGAAGATCCCCTTGAGCAACGGCGTCCAGATCGTCTCTTGGCGCCACGGCGGCCGCCCGCCGAGGACGCCCACGACCGCGCCCAGCACGCCGTAGTCGACGAAGGCGGGCACGCCCGTCATGCCGATGCGCCAAGACAGCGCGCCGACGCAGAAGCCGAGGATGCCACCCT
>DATAZS010000171.1:0-3607 GCA_036271915.1 Polyangia bacterium | reverse complement strand
TTCTCTGTCTCGTCCTTCCCACGTGACCGACCTGACGCCCGCGTGAGGCATCGCGCGCCGATCTGGCGCACCACGATCGTCGCCAAAAGAGCGCCTCTCCCCCAATCTAGGATGAGGCCCTTGAGCGATTTTCAATGTCGCAGCGTGGCGTGCCGCGCATCCAACGTCCGGCTGAGTCTGGAACGCGGAAGGGCGAAGCGTTATAGTCGATCCCCCTCGGCGACCTTTTCGGTAGGAGGCCTGCGATGTCCGCCCCCCAACGTCTAATGCGATTGCCCTATCTCGTTTCCAGCCTGTCCATGATGGCGATGACGGCGGCGACCTTCGCGGCCTGTACCTTCAGCCCCTCGGCGCCAGGCCAAGGCGCGGTCACCGTCACCGGAAACGGAAACGGCAACACGGGCGCCGCCGGAAACGGCACGAGCACGGGCAACACGGGCACCGCGGGTTATCTCGTGGGAAACGGCACGGGAAGCTCGACGGGCGGCGCGACGTTCATGGGTGGTACCGCGAATCAGATTCCGATTCCGGCCGGATACACGCATGCCGAGATCGGCGCGTACCAGCTGGGCGATCCCGTCGCCGCCGGCACGCAGGACGTCGATAGCCCGAACACGACTTGCTACACGATCGTCGCGCTCGTGCGCGACTTCAAGGGATGCAACGAGACGCCGCCTCACCCCGACTTCGAGCACTACCAGGGCGGCGCGCAGACGACGGGCCTCGTGGCCCCGATGCTCGGCGCCGATCGCAAGCCGGTCTATGCCTCGCAGTGCGAGAACGGCAGCGAGATGTGCGGAGTGAAAGCGACCGGCCTCAGCACGGCGACGTGCCCGTACGGTCCCGAGACGACGTCGAAGGCTGACTTCGACCAGTGGTACCGCACGACGGCGAACACGAACTTGGCCTACAAGATCAATCTGATCTTCGAGCCCAATCCCATGAGCCCCGGGACGACGACCTTCGACAGCGAAGAGTTCTTCCCGCTCGACGGAATGCCGCTCGGCAGCGCGGGCTTCGGCCTGTCGGGCAGTGACGACGCCGGCAACATGCACGACTACGGCTTCACGACCGAGCTGCACACGAAGTTCATCTACAACGGCGGCGAGAAGTTCACCTTCACGGGCGACGACGACCTCTGGGTCTTCGTCAACGGCCACCTCGCGCTCGATCTCGGCGGTCTGCACCCGGCCGTCAGCGGCGTGATCGACATGGACGCGATGGCGTCGGCGCTCGCCCTCAAGAAGGGCAGCGCCGCCGACCTCGAGCTCTTCAACGCCGAACGGCACACGACGGCATCGCACTTCCGCGTCGACACGAACTTCGTGTTCGTGAGCTGCGGCACCGTCATCCCGTAGGCTTCGCGCCGGAGGCGTTCCCGCCGTCGGCCTTGTCGTGCTCGCGGGCATCGGCGCTATGATGGCGCGCGAGAGCGTCGACACGTGTCCATCGTCCGCATCATCTTGGTTCTCGGCGCGGGCATCACCGCCGTCGCGCAGTTCCTCACAGAGCGGCACCGGCTGAAGGTCATCCAGCGCCTCCCGGGCCGCGAGGCGCGCGACTACTACGAGGCGACGCGCGAGCGCGGCGAGCGCCTCATGATCGGCGTCACCGTCGCGATCGGGCTGGCAGCGCTCGGCGCGCTCATCATGATCCTGAGGCGTGGCGCGTGACCGGGCGCCCGGCATGAGCGCGCTCTTCACTCTGTGCGTCGTCTTGCTCGTCGGTGCGCGCGCGCGCGACACCCTGCGCCTGCGCCAGCAGGAGGTGGTTCTCGCGAAGCTGTCCGAGCGCGACGCCGTCGCGTTTTACGACGTGCTGCGCCGCCGTGTGAGGAATGCGCGCATTTTGCGTACCGTCACGCTCGTGGCCGCCTTATGCCTTATCTATGCGTGGAAGCACGGGTTGGCGGCGGCGCTCCCGTTTCATTGACGCTGAACTGTGACGTAACCGCTGTTGTCTGACGGGCATCTTCAGGAAACGGGCGATCCACCGAGGCTGATTACTCCCGCACGTAGAAACGTTGAACGTTGAAGGAGGGCGAGGCTCGGATGAGGCAAGTGGTTCAACAGACACAGATGGACGACGGCGTGCTGCGCGAGATCCACCGATCGATGATCGATCTGTGGCGGCGCGGTTATGAGCTGCCCATTCGTTGGACGCTCGCGAGCTTCAGCAACCCAGCGGAGGTCGTGAGCGGCAAGACGGCCGAGAACACCGACAGCGCGAAGATCGCGACGACGACGAGCGACGGCATTGAGGTGTCGCCTAGCTTCCCTTTGCCCGCCTGTCTCGTGGCGACCGACGCCAAGGGTTTGTCCGTGACGGGCCTGCTGCCCTGGGAGCCTGACCAGGCCGCGTAGGCGCGCGGCGCGCGTTTGCCTTGATTCCAGGCGCGGGGCGATACTGCGCCCCATGCGGATCCGCGAGCCTTGGCCTTCGGCCCGGACGCGTCAGCGGCGTCGCGAGTTCGCGGCGGTCTTCGAGCGTGTGCCCGCGGCGGGTCTCGGACACGGCCTCGAGATCGGCGGCGGTGACGGTTTCCTCGCGTCGCTCGTCGCGCCTCATTGCCGTACCTTCGTGACGACCGACTCGTATCGCGGGCGCCTCGCCGAGAGCCCGTGCGCGAAGGTCGTCGCGCGTCGGCTCGTGTGCGACGGCGCGTCTTTGCCGTTCGCGAGCGAGAGCTTCGACTTCATCTTCTCGTCGAGCGTGCTCGAGCACGTCCACGATCGGGGCGCGCTCTATGCGGAGCTGCGGCGCTGCCTGCGCCGGGACGGCGTCATGGTGCACATCATGCCGTCGCGCACGTGGAAGCTCCTCCAGATCCTCTTCTACTACCCGCACCTCGTCGTGAGCGGGCTCGATCTCGTGCTCGATCGGCTGGGCCGCTCGGTGGGGTGGGCGCGCGCGGAGCGCGCCGTCGTCACGAATCGCTGGAGCGATTGTCGGCGGGTCTCGTTGCGCACGGTGCTCGAGATCGTCTTCCCGCGGCCGCACGGCGAGTATCCGGGGCACGTCGCCGAGTGGCACGGCTTCGGCGCGCGGGCGTGGGAGCGCGAGCTGCGTGCCGAGGGCTTCGACGTGCACGGCGTGCTGCGGTTGCCGCTGTACTCGGGCTACGGCTTCGGCTTCGAGCGCCTTCGTCGCCTCGGCGAGCGGCTGGGCCTGTCGTCGCACAACGCGTTCGTCGTCACGGCCGCCGCGTCGTCGTCACCCGCGCTCGCGTGGTTCGAGTCGCGCCACGCGTTGGAGCCGTTGCCCACGGTCGTGCGGGCGTGAGCGCGAGATTCGGCCGCAGGTCGTGGAGGCGGGCGCTGACGTTCGCGGCGCTCGGCCTCGCGCTCGTCGTAGGCCTCGATGCGTGCGTCGGCCTTCAGATCATCTGTCCCGCGGGCACGGAGGGGCAGCGGCGCATCTTCAGCGGCGGCGCGGAGGCGGAGTGGTGTCACCGCGACGACGGCGTGCGCCAGGGGCTCGAGCTGCGCTCGTACGAGAGCGGCGGCAGGATGCTCCTGGGCGCGTACCTCGACGGCGCGCGCTTCGGCGAGTGGGCGTACTACACGAACGACGGCGTCGAGTGGCGCCGCGATCGCTGGGAGGACGG
>DATAZS010000170.1:0-2516 GCA_036271915.1 Polyangia bacterium | reverse complement strand
GAGCAGCTCGGCGACGCGCGCGTCGCAATCATCCTTCGACATCCCGGTCACGCTGGCCGCCGTGTCGGCGCCGACTCCGTTTATTGCTCCGCCCGGCTTGCCGACGACGCTCTTGAAGTACGCCGTGTCGGCGAACAAGCGCAGCGCCGCCACGCGCTTGGGCAGATACGGGTGCGTGCGCGTCAGCTCGTCGAATCGCCCCACGGACTGGCTCGTCTCCTCGAGCTGCCGCAGGTACTCGTCGACGTTGATGTCGCTGTACAGCTTGCGCGACCCGAGCGCGAGCTTGACGAGGCACGCGATCGACACGTCGAGATCGCGCGTGCACAGCAGCGCCGCGCGGTCACACGTGATCTCCGCGCGCCGCGCCCACGCGTTGAGCGCGAGTACGGCCGGCTTCACGCTCCAGCGCAGGAACGCATTGGCCGCGTGCTTGAGGAAGTGCAGCGTCGTCATGTAGACGACGTGATTGTTCTGAATGTGGCCGCACTCGTGGCCAATGACGTCGAGCATCTCCGCCTCGGACAGGTGATCGATGAGCGCGGCGTTGACGACGATGCACGGATCCTCGGTCGTGCCGAACGTGTGCGCGTTGAGCGACCCTATGTTGGGCGACACATACAGCGTCGGCACGGGGATGCGCAGCGTGTCCGCGCACGTCTCCGCCAGCTTGAAGAGGCGCGGGAACTGCTTGGGCGTCACCTTGACGGCGGTGCCCAGCATCTGGCTCTTCTCGACGGTCTGCCACACGCGCACGGCCGCCTCGACGGCCAGCGTCACGGGCCGGATGCGGTCCAGCGAGGCGCGCACTTTGATGTCGGCGCTATATGCGTACGCCGAGCCCTCGCGGGCGCGCGCATCGGCCGCCCCTTTTCGGGCCGCGACGTACCGCGGAAACGACAGATCGATCTGCGGCTTGGGCACGGTGAACCTAGATGATAATAGAGTAACTGTCCGCGATGACCACCGCCGCGTCCTTTGTAGAATCCACGCTCGCTCCCTCGGAGCGCGAACTCGGCTTCATGCGCCGCGCGCTCGCCGCCGCTGAGGAGGCCGCCGGCCGTGGCGAAGTGCCCGTGGGCGCCGTCATCGTGAGAGGCGACGAGATCCTGGCCGTCGCGCACAACGAGCGCGAGACCGCCAACGATCCGACGGCGCACGCCGAGGTCGTCGCGCTTCGCCGGGCCGCCGCCTCGCTTGGCAGCTGGCGCCTCACCGACGCCGATCTCTACGTCACGATGGAGCCCTGCCCCATGTGCGCGGGCGCGCTCGTGAACGCGCGCATCCGTCGTCTCTACTTCGGGTGCGACGATCCGAAGGCGGGCGCCGTGCGCACCCTCTACTCGCTGCTCGACGACAAGCGCCTCAACCATCGGGTCGAGGTCGTTCCGGGCGTCCTGGGCGCCGAGGGCTCGGCCCTCCTGCGCACGTTCTTTTCGCGCCTCCGACGGGCCTAGCGCCGCGCCGCGGCAGGCGCGATGTCCGCGTAACGTGACGCAATTTGCGCACGATCATGCGACATATTCCTACATGTGCTTGCGCGTCGACCCTTCAATGAGTAATAGCGTCATGCACCGCTAAGTGCCCGATATGTAAATAGATGATAGCGAGCGTCACAATCGTACGACGAGTGCCGTAATAGTAATTAAAATTACATCTATGGATGGAGGTTTTTGGCTACTGTGCTCCTCCATTTTACGTGTCGGGATTTTGGAGTGGAGATGGGCGGTCCGTCGCCACTTTCTGCAGGATTTGGAGGAACAGAAGAATGTCGAAGGGCAAATTCGCAATACTGAGGGTCGTCGGCGCTTCCGCGCTCGTGGCGGGCGTCGTTGGGGGAGCGGTCGGAGGTTGCGATCAGTGGGAGGGCGTGTCGCTGGTTCAAGGGAACCTCGTGAGCCCGAATGGCGCGATCACCCAGGGCGCAGATGAGTCCCGCACGAACTGGTACAACAACCAGCCGGGGCTCGATCCTTCGATCGTCGGAGGCCCGAACTTCAAGCGGCTCTTCAGCACGGCGCTCCCGTCGGCCGGTGAGCCCGTCCTCGCGCAGCCGCTCTTCATCGCCAGCCCCACGGGCGGCAACGGCACGGTCCTCACCGTCACCGAGGAGAACAACGTTTACCTGCTCGACGCGGTCACGGGCGCCGTCAAGACGACGCGCGCGCTCGGCGCCGGCTTCAGCGCCTCCGCGGCGCCCATCTCTTGCGGCGATATCACGCCGCACATCGGCATCACGGGCACGCCCGTCATCGACACGAGCTCGAACACGGCTTACTTCTTCTCGAAGAGCTCGGCGGGCGTCTATACGCTCCACGGCGTCGACACGACAACGCTGGCCGACAAGGCCGGGTTTCCCGTCACGATCTCGGGCACGGCGCAGAACGACGCGACGAAGACGTTCAACTCGACGGACGCGCACCAGCGGCCGGGCCTCTTGCTCATGGGCGGCGTCGTGTACGGCGCGTTCGCGTCGCACTGCGATCACACGCCGTACGTCGGCTGGATCTTCGGCG
>DATAZS010000169.1:0-15789 GCA_036271915.1 Polyangia bacterium | reverse complement strand
GGTCTTCGCGACGCACAGCACCTCGGGCTCGTCCCAGATCTTGTCGTCGTAGCGATAGATCGACCGCACGCCCGGCACGATGTTGACGCACGCGCAGAGGCGCTCCTCGACGAGCGCGCGGGCCATCGCCGCGGCCTGCTCGGCGTTGGGCGCCGTGATGTGCAGCTCCAGCGCGTCGGCCACGTCGGCACTTTACCGCAACCCGGGCGCGGCGGTCGTGACGCGCGGCACGCGTCGGATCGCTTGACGATGCGGGGCCGCTTATTAGAGAGTCCTGCCGCCTTGCTCATCGTTCAGAAATACGGCGGCACTTCCGTCGGGACGGTCGACCGCATCCGCAACGTCGCGCGCCGCTGCCTCGCGACCCAGCGCAAGGGTCACAAGGTGGTCGTCATCGTCTCGGCGATGTCGGGCGAGACGAACCGTCTGCTCGGCCTCGCCAAGCAGCTCGGTGAGCTCCCAGACGAGCGCGAGCTCGACGTCATCGCCTCGACGGGCGAGCAGGTGACGGTCGGCCTGCTCGCGCTCGCGATCCACGCCGAGGGCGGCCAGGCTGTCTCACTGCTGGGCCACCAGGTGCGCATCCTCACCGACAGCGCCTTCGCGCGCGCGCGCATCCAGGACATCGACGCGCGCGCCATCAACGCCGCGCTCGACAGCGGCAAGATCGCCGTCGTCGCCGGGTTCCAGGGCGTCGACAAGGACGGCAACATCACGACGCTCGGGCGCGGCGGCTCGGACACGTCGGCCGTCGCCGTCGCGGCCGCTCTCAAGGCCGACTCATGCGAGATCTACACGGACGTCGACGGCGTCTACACGGCCGATCCGAACGTCGTGCCCACGGCGCGCAAGGTCGACCGCATCAGCTACGAAGAGATGCTCGAGCTCGCGTCCCTCGGCGCGAAGGTGCTGCAGATCCGCTCGGTCGAGTTCGGCATGAAATACGGCGTGCGCATCCACGTCCGTTCGAGCTTCAACGACAACGAAGGGACCTGGGTCGTCCCCGAGGAGAAGGATATGGAAGCCGTTCTGGTCGCCGGCGTCACCGCCACGAAGGACGAGGCGAAGATCACGCTGCAGGGCATCTCGGACGCGTCGGGCATTCAGGCGCAGATCTTCAAGCCGCTCGCGGCGGCCGGCATCTCGCTGGACGTCATCGTCCAGGCCTACGTGCAGGACGGGCGCACGAACCTGACCTTCACGCTGTCAGCCGGTGATCTACCGCGCGCGCGCGACATCCTGCTCAAGCAGTGCGCGGACATCTGCACGGCCGATCAGATCAAAACCGAGTCGGGCCTGTCGAAGGTCTCGATCGTCGGTGTGGGCATGCGCTCGCACGCGGGCGTCGCGCTCAAGATGTTCGAGACGCTCGCGAAGGAGAACATCCGCGTGCACCTCGTCTCGACGTCCGAGATCAAGATCTCTTGCATCATCGACGCGAAGTACGCCGAGCTCGCCGTGCGCACGCTGCACGACAGCTTCGAGCTCGGCGCGCCCGTCGCGCAATAGGCGCGCGCTCGCTACTTCTTCGCGGGTGGCGGCGGCGGCGTCGTCTTGGCGGCCGGCTTCGCGCCGGCGGCCGGCGGAGGCGTCGTCGTGGCGGGAGGCGTCGTCGTCGCGGGAGGCGTCGTCGCGGCAGGCGCGGCGCCCTTCGCCGCCGCGGCCTTGTCGGCGGGAGCGGCCGCGGTCTTGTCGGCGGGCGGCGCGCCCTCGGCGGACGCCTCGTCGGCCTCCGGCGTGCGATCCCACTTGTCGACCTTGCCCGTGCCGAGCGTGTCGTACCCGATGCGGTCGAGCTTGCCCGCCTCGAAGTACTGCCACTGATCGATCTTGCCATCGTAGTTCGTGTCGAGCTCCTCGCGCACGAGCTTCTCGTCCTCGTAGTATTTGAAGATGTCCGGCTTCTGATCGAAGTTCGTGTCCAGCTCTTCGCGGACGCGCTTGCCGTTGACGTAGTAGACGGTCAGGTCGAACTTGCCGTCGAAGTCGAGGTCGAACTCCTCGAGCGTCGTCGTGACGCCCTTGTCGTCGTAATAGTAGACGGCGTCGAGCTTCCCGTCGTGGTTGAGGTCGACCTGCTTGCAAGTGAGGACCTGGACCTTCTGGCCGCTCTGGTTCTGCGTCTCGAAGAACTTCCAGACGTCGGGCTTCTTGTCCTGGTTCGTGTCGGCCGTGACGATTTCTTTGCCCTTGTCGCTGCACTTGCTGCGGTCGATCTGGGGCGGGGCCGGGATGTTGCCGCCCGGAGACGTGACGGCCGCCATCTCGCCGCCGCCGCTGGGCGCGTTCGTCGTGGCGCACGCCGACATCGTGGCGGCGGCGCCGGTCAGGAGGAGAAGAGCGCCGGGGACTGCCGCGCGGAGGCCGGCGGACAAGGAGCGGTCGGTTGGACGCATGGTGCCTTACGGTAGGGCGAAAGTCCTTGCGCATCAAGTCTGTTCAGGGATTGACCCCGCACATATCGTCATGCATCGTCACGGCCACCATGGCGAGGAAGAAGGTCTCGACGACCATCTACATCACGCCCGAGCAGAGCGAGCAGCTCAAGCTCCTGCACGACAAGACCAAGGTCCCCGTCGCCGAGTACATCCGGCAGGGCATCGACCTCGTCCTCGAAAAGCAGAAGCACAACTTGCCGGGACAGTTGACGCTTCAGGTTCCGACCGGTAAGTAGCGCCGGGCCGTTTCCCAGATGTCTACACCGACGCACCTGATCCGTAACTTCTCGATCATCGCCCACATCGATCACGGCAAGTCGACGCTCGCCGATCGACTGCTCGACGCGACGGAGGCGCTGACCTCGCGCGAGCGGCGCGCGCAGTTCATGGACAGCATGGACCTCGAGCGCGAGCGCGGCATCACGATCAAGGCCGCGACGGTGCGCTTGTCGTACCTGGCCGACGACGGCAAGACCTACGAGCTCAACCTCATCGACACGCCCGGGCACGTCGACTTTCACTACGAGGTCTCGCGCTCGCTCGCCGCGTGCGAGGGCGCCGTGCTCGTCGTCGACGCGTCCCAGGGCGTCGAGGCGCAGACGCTCGCGAACGTCTACCTCGCGGTGAACCTCAACCTCACGATCGTCCCCGTCATCAACAAGATCGACCTGCCCGCGGCCGATCCGGAGAACGCGCGCAGGGAGATCGAGGAGGTCGTCGGCATCGACGCCACCGAGGCCGTGCTCGCCTCCGCGAAGGAGGGCATTGGCATCCGCGAGATCCTCGAGCAGATCGTCAAGAAGGTGCCGCCGCCCGTGGGCGATCCCGAGGCGCCGCTCAAGGTGCTGCTGCTCGACAGTTGGTACGACACCTACCGCGGCGTCGTCATCCTCGTGCGCGTCGTCGACGGCGTCATGAAGCCGAAGCAGAAGGTGCTCTTCATGAGCGTGCGCCGCGAGTACGAGCTGCAGACGGTGGGCGCCTTCGCGCCCTTCGCGCGCGAGGTGCCCGAGCTCGGCCCCGGCGAGGTGGGCTTCTTCACGGCGGCCATCAAGGACGTCGGCGACGCGCGCGTCGGCGACACGATCACCGAGCTCGCGCGGCCCTGCGCCGAGCCGCTCGAGGGCTTCAAGCCGGCCAAGCCCATGGTCTTCGCGGGCATCTTCCCCACGGACACGGCGCGCTACGAGGATCTGCGCGACGCGCTCGACAAGCTGCGCCTCAACGACTCGTCGTTCACGCGCGAGCCCGAGACGTCGGCGGCGCTCGGTTTCGGCTTCCGCTGCGGTTTCCTGGGGTTGCTCCACATGGAGATCGTCCAAGAGCGGCTCGAGCGCGAGTACAACCTGGACCTCATCACGACGGCGCCCACGGTGCGTTTTCGCTGCATTTTGCAGAACAACGACGTCATCGAGCTCGATAACCCCGCGAAGTTCCCGCAGGACGGCGGCCTCGAGCGCATCGAAGAGCCGATCATCGCGGCGACAATCCACACGCCGCCGGAATATGTCGGGGCCATCCTCAAGTTGTGTGAGGACAAGCGAGGCACGCAGACGGGCCTGACCTATGCCGGCGACAAGCGCGTCATCATTCGATACGACCTCCCGCTCACCGAGATGGTGTTCGGCTTTTACGACCGCCTCAAGTCGGCGTCGCGCGGCTATGCCTCGCTCGACTACGAGCCCAAGGACTACAAGCCGGCCGATCTCGTGCGTATGGATCTCCTCGTGAACGGAGATCGCGTCGACTCGCTGTCGCTCATCGTCCACCGCGAGACCGCGTACAACAAGGGGCGCGACCTGTGCGGCAAGATGAAGGAGCTCATCCCGCAGCAGCAGTTCGAGGTGGCGATCCAGGCCTCGATCGGCTCGCGCGTCATCGCGCGCACGACGGTGAAGGCGCTGCGCAAGAACGTCACGGCGAAGTGCTACGGCGGCGACATCACGCGCAAGCGCAAGTTGCTGGAGCGTCAGAAGGAAGGTAAAAAGCGGATGAAGCAAGTGGGCAACGTCGAGATCCCGCAAGAAGCCTTCCTGGCGATCCTCAAGGTGGATTGAGAGGCAGTCATGGCGAGCACGGGATCAGAGCAGGGGTTCATGAGCTGGTGGCGCGAACGCTCGGCGTGGAAGCGCGCGCGGCTCGAGGGGCGGCACCTCGTCAAGGAGTCGCGCCGCATCCTGCGGAAGAAGAGCTACCGCATCGCGGAGGCGATCTCCTCGCTGATCTCGGCGCAAGCTGACGCCGTCGACGAGGCGCTCAAGGGACACACGCCCGCCGAGCTCGAGCAGGCGCGCAAGGCCATCGCCGCGCTCGACGACTCGATGGACGAGCACCTGACGTTCGCGCGGAAGTCGACGATGCGCGAGTACTCGGAGTCGATCGGCGTCGCCGTCGCGATTGCGCTGCTGCTGCGCGCGTTCGTCGTCGAGGCGTTCCAGATCCCGTCGGGCTCGATGATCCCCACGCTCGAGGTGGGCGATCACATCTTCGTGTCGAAGTTCGCCTACGGCCTCACGATCCCGTTCACGAACACGAAGATCTTCCAGATGGCCGAGCCCAAGCGCGGCGACATCATCGTCTTCAAGTTCCCGGGCGACCAGAGCATCGATTACATCAAGCGCGTCGTGGGCCTGCCCGGCGACGTCATCGAGATGCGCCAGGAGGAGCTGTACATCAACGGCCACGCCGTCCAGCGCGAGCGCGTGCCGCGGCCGTACCACTACAGCGAGGCGTCGCGCGGCTCGGGACCGCCCGAGGACCACGAGAGCGAGCTGTGGATCGAGAACTTCGGTGGCCGCAAGCACGAGACGATCCAGGAGCCCGTGCGCAGCGCGCGCGACTTCGAGCGCAAGGTCGTGCCGCCCGGCAACGTGTTCGTCATGGGCGACAATCGTGACAACTCGTCCGACTCGCGCGTGTGGGGCACCGTCGACCTCAGCCTCATCAAGGGCAGGGCGCTCATCGTGTGGTGGTCGCGCGCGCCCGCCGACGGCATGAGCCCCGTCGATTGGGTGAAGTCGATTCGCTGGAACCGCTTCTTCCAGGTCGTCCAGTAGCCGCGCGGGCGCGCCGGTTCACCGCTAACGATTCAAAACCAGCAGCAGGATCCCGACGACGAGGATCGTCCCGGCGATCACGAGCACGAGGCGCTTGGCCTCGAAGCGGTCGGCGCTGCGGTCGCTGACGGCGAGCGCCTTCGCGATGGCGGCGCGCAGCTCGCCCGTGTCGGCGAACCGATCCTCGCGCTTCTTCGCGACCATCTTCACGATGATGTCGTCGACGGCCGAGGGGATCTTCAGCCCCGGCTTGCTCTCCGCCGCGAGCTTCGACGGCGCGGGCGGCTCCTGCTTCATGTGAAAGTTGATGATCTCGATGGGGCTCTTCGCGCCCTGGAAGGGCAGGATACCCGTGAGCATCTCGTACGACATCATGCCGAGCGCATAGATGTCGGAGCGGCCGTCGAGCGTCTGGCCGCGCAGCTGCTCGGGCGACATGAACTCGAGCGTGCCGAGCGTCTGGCCCACGGCCGTGAGCGCCTGGACCTCTTTTTCGCCCGACATCATCTTCGCGATGCCGAAGTCGAGCACCTTGACGTGGTCCTCGGTGCGCGAGGCCGCGCCGGACTCGGACGATGCGACTGATCCGACTTGGCGCGACTCGACGAAGACGTTCTCCGGCTTCATGTCGCGGTGGACGATGCCGTTGGCGTGCGCCTCGCCCAGCGATTGCGCGACCTGGTCGAGGATCCCGAGCACGCGCTCGGGCGCGAGCACGCCGTCCGCCTTCTGCAGGTGGTGCAGGCTGCGGCCGCGCAGCAGCTCCATCGCGAGATAGAGGACGCCGTCCTCGGTCTCGTCGAAGTCATATGTCGTCACGGTGTGCGTGTCGCGCAGCTTCGAGCAGGCCTCGGCCTCGCGCTTGAAGCGCGCGATGATCGTCTGATCGGCCGAGTTGTGCGGGTGCAGGATCTTGAGAGCGACCTCGCGCCCCGTCGCGATCTGCTTGCCCCGGAACACGGCGCCGAAGCCGCCTTCGCCAATCTTGTCCTCGATGAGGTAGCGGTGGTTGAGCGTGCGGCCGATGAGGTTCTCGGCGGATTGCACGGCGGGGCGCACGGGCGCGGGCGTCGTCGCGAGCAGCGCCGCCGCCGCGGACAGCGCGGGCGCGGCCGGCGCCGGGACCAGCGGCGTGGGAGGAGCCGTCATGGGCGCCGGGCCCGAGCCCGCGCCCTTCGCCGACTGAAAGATCGTCATGGCCGCCGACTCGAGCCCGCCGGCATTGATAGGCGCGGCCACAGCTGGCTTGGGATCGCGCGAGAGCGGGCGGATCGTGCCCGACACGTCGCCTCGTCGCACTTGCTGCGCGACCGCCGTCTCCTCGAGCGCCGCCGCGGCGCGGGCGGCGGGCGGATCGATCTTCTTGCCGCATGAGCCGCAGAACCGGGCGCCCTCTTCGAGCTCGGTCGCGCAGTGTGGACACCGTGACATCGCCGCGCGTCTATCCTCGCCTAGGGCGTCTGGGGCGTGGTCGGCGTGTCGGCGCGCGTCGCCTGATCGCGCTCGCACTTCATGACGAAGATGCCGCCCGCGGCCGCCGCGAGCAGCGCGAGGAAGAAGAACGCCAGCAGCGAGCGCGCGCCGCGGCCCGAGGCCGAGCGGCGCGGAGGCTCCCCCGGGTCGGCCTTCGTGACGACGTCCTCGCTGTTGAGGAGCTCCTTCGGGATACCGACCGGGCCCTCACGCGGCGATGGATCGAGCCCGGGCGGCAACACGGGCGTCGGATCGCTGCCCGGGTCGTAGGCAAGGAACGCGACGGCGTCCTCGGGCGCGGGGGGCTTCAGCCCCTCGCCGTCGAAGCGCGCGAGCACGACCGTGATGTTGTCGGGCCCGTCGCGATCGAGGGCCTTCTGAATGAGCGCCTGCGCCGCCTTCTGCAGGTCAGTCTCCGTGACGAGCACGGCGAGCAGCTCGTCGTCGCTCACGGGACCGTGCAGGCCGTCCGAGCAGAGCAGGGCGACGTCGCCCTTGCGCAGATCGACCTGGGACAGCACGACCTCGACGCGCTCCTGCACGCCGAGCGCCTGCAGGATGATGTTGGCGTGCTCGAAGGCCTTGGCCTCCTCGGGCGTCATGGCGCCGGCCTCGATGAGCTGCCACGCGAGCGACTGGTCCTTCGTGACCTGCGCGAGCTTGCCGTCGCGCAAGATGTAGCAGCGGGAGTCGCCGATCTGCCCCACGACGAGCGTCGAGTCGACGAGGCCGGCGACCGTGCAGGTCGTTCCCATGCCTCTTTCACTCTGGTTGTCACGGGACTGGATGAAGATGCGCTCGTTGGCGTGCTCGACGGCGCGCCGCAGGAGGCGCGCGAAGGCGTCGCGCGTCTGCGGCTCGGAGGCGGCGAGCGCCTCGTAGATCGAGTCGACGGCCATCTGCGAGGCGACCTCGCCCGCGGCCGCGCCGCCCATGCCGTCGCACACGAGCAGCAGCGCGCCCTTGTCGCCGATCTTGACGTGCAGGCAGTCCTTGCCGTCGTTCGTGCGCACGGCAGCCGTGATGTCTGCCACGAGGAAGTTGTCCTCGTTGTGCTCTCGGATGAGACCGACGTCGGTCTTTCCGAAGATCTCGATGTCGATGGGGGGGGCGGCGCCGTCAGACATCCCAGAGTCCTATCGGCTCATCCTACTTCGAATCTGAGCAGCTCGTCTCCGAGCCTGATGAGGTCACCCGGCATGAGGCCGTGAGGCCCGCGCAGCCGGAGGAAGGTTCCGTTCGAGCTACCGAGGTCCTCGAGGCGGCCGCGCCCGTTGCGGTACGAGAGCTGGGCGTGCCGCCGTGACATGAACTCATCGTCCGAGAAAACGATGTCGCCGCTTTCTCTTCCCAAAATTTGGTCCGGGCGGGTCAGGTGGAACACGTCGCGTGTGAGGCCCGCGGGCGTGAGCTGGCGCAGGCGGCCCCACGGCGGCCGCACGGGCGTGCCGAACACGACCATCCCGTGCTCGAGGGCGGGCCGCAGCACGCGCTCCGCATCGGGGATGAGCTCTAGGCGCAGCACCTGTTTGCCGACGAGGAGGTGGTCGCCGTCCTGGAGGTCGACGGCGCCGCGCAGGCGCACGTAGATGCCGTTGCGCGCCTCGAGCGGCGTGAGCACGCGGCCCGACAGGCTGGCCGAGATGCGCGCGTGCCGGTTCGCGAGGTGCGGATCGTCGAACAGCAGATCGCCTTCGGTGCGGCCGATGTCGATCTGGTCGCCCAGCAGGTTGTAAGTGATGCCGTCGGAGCCGTCGCGGTGGACGACGATGAGGCGGAACCCGGGTTCGTAGCCGGGGCGGCCGGCGGCCGGTGCGCCACCCGCCATGCCGGCGCCGACGGAGGTGCCCTCAGCCGGCCGAGCGGGCAACGCCTCGCCGGCCAGACGAGTCCCACAATATTGGCAAAAGAGGACGTCGTCCCCGTTCGAGTTTCCGCACCGCCCGCACTTGGTCATGTCGAAGAGGTTTGCAAGCGGCGGATTCCTTTGATAACAGGCGGGCCCGGGTTACTAAGCAAACGCCCGCGCTCTAGTCCCTTCGAGCACGTGCCCGGCATCCCTCTCGTGGGTCAATCAATAACAATTTCCGACGGAACGGTCAATCTGTCGACCCGCGCGCGGTCGACGTCACTTTCGTCGGTGGCGGCGGCGAAGACGCGCCTCGTCCTCGTGGCGGCCATCGGCGCGCTTGCGGCGGCCTGCGGACCGATGGTCGACAACGCACGTTTTCCCGTGCGGCCCGACTCGGTTCGGCCCGCCGATCTGCTCGGCCCCTACGACGGAATCGTGCTCGACGCCGACACGGATCGCCCGATCTCGGGGGCGGTCGTCGCGGCCTCGTGGGCCTTCGAACGCGGCATCGGGCTGCAGGCGCCGCTCGCGTCGCGCGAGATCGTCGTCGAATCGGGCGTCGACGGACGCTACGCCATCCCGCGCCTCACCGACCTTCCCGACGCGAGCCTGCCGGGCGGCATGTCGACGCGCCTGCGACGGTTCACGCTCGTCGTCTATAAGCGAGGGCACGTCGCGTGGCGCAGCGACCGCCGCT
Organism: Polyangia bacterium; assembly: GCA_036271915.1. Classification (GTDB taxonomy): domain Bacteria; phylum Myxococcota_A; class Polyangia; order Fen-1088; family Fen-1088; genus DASZFV01. The sequence continues at coordinate 6,273 of DATAZS010000169.1, read as the reverse complement.
TCGACGACGGCGGGCGGCGGCGCGACTTCTCGCAGCTCGGCAACCGCGCGCGCCTCGAGAAGTGGCAGCAGGGCTACCGGCACGCCGATCACCTCGTGTTCCTCGGCGGCGGTGACAAGATCCGCGCCGCGGCGGCGTGGGAGCTGCAGCCGGCGGCGCTCGAGCTCGACGGCGAAAAGTCTGCGGCGATCCTCGAGGCCGAGTCGGCGTCGACCGTGGGGACGAAGACGCCGCTCGACATCGAGCACCTGCTGTCCGACGACGAGATCCGCGGCGTCACGGGCTTCGTCGGCACGTTCGAGGACGGCAAGCTCACCGATCTGCCGACGACGGAGTTCTACGACAGCCGTCACTTCAAGGCCGTGGGCAAGCCCGAGGGCTACGACGTCGGTCTGCGCGTGTGGCGGCTCGGGGCCGCGGCGGCCGACGCGCAGTATCGCAAGCTGCTCGACGAGCTGCCGGGCGCGCACACGACCGACGAGGTCGGCGACGCCTCGCTGCGCGCGCGCTCGGGCGAGATCAACGGCCTGGCGTTCCTCGTGCGCGAGCGCGGCGTCGTCGCGTCGCTCACCTGCGGCGCCGCTCAGTGCCCCGAGGGGGCGCAGCTCCTCAAGCTCGCGAAGCTCGTCGAGTCGCGCCTGCCCGACCTGCCCCCCGAGCCCGTGCCCGCGGTGCCGCCCGCGCCCGAAGGGACCACGCCATGACGACCATGACGACGGTGAAGACGACGCGCGCGATGGCGACCGTGGCGCTCGCGGCGACGCTGGCCTCGGCGGGCGCCGCGCGCGCCTACGATCCGGCGACGACGCACGCGGGGCTCACGGAGCGGGCCGTGATGGCGTCCACGCTGCACAAGGTGCTCGCGCGTCGGCTCGCGCGGCCGCTGGGCCTGTTCGAGCCCGTGCGCTTGCGCGACGCCGATCTGCCGCCGCGCGAGGCGCGCTCGCTGCGCGTGCGGCTCGGCGCGCTCGATCCCGCGGGCGGCTATCGACCCGCCGACAACGGCGCGGCGTCGGCCCTCGCGTGGGTCGTCGCGGGCTCGGTGATCGCGGGCACGCCCTCCGAGCGCGGCAAGAACCTGTTCTACGATCCGTCGCGCGGCGTGGGCCTCGGCAACGCGGGCGACGGCGCGGCCTTCACGCACGCGTTTGGTCTGTTGGTCGATGAGGGTACGTTTCGCGGCCTCGCGACGGGCACGGACTTCAACCTCACGGGGCTGCCCGCGACGGAGTGGCTCGTCGCGCCCGAGAACGACGTCGGCCTCGTCGTGTTCGAGCGCGAGCTCGACGCAGCCGTGTCGTCGCCCGAGCCCTCGCGCCGGAGCACGGCGCTCGCGCGCGCGCTGCTCGCGCTCGGCGGCACGCTCGCCGTGCTCGAGGACGCGGGCGAGCCCGCGCACGTCCGCAACGACTTCGTGGGCGCGTACCTGTCGCACGCGCGGGGCGAGGGTCCGTTCGATCGCGCGTCGGCGTTCGAGCACTTCGTCGCCGACCGCTACGGGCGCGTCGGCGTGCCTGCGCCCACGTCGGTCGTCGCGCGGCCCACGGTGATGGCCTTCATCACGGCGGCCGATCGCCAGGGCCTCGCCGATCGCACGCAGCGGCGGTTCTTCTCGCCGGGCACGCTGCCCGAGGACTCGATCGTCGATCGCGACACGACGACGGCCGAGGTCATGCGCGACGCGCGCGGCTCGCTCGCGTACGGGCTGCCACGCTTGCCGCGCCTCGAGCTCGCGAAGCTCGGCGAGCGCCGCTACGCGCTCGAGGGGTCGCGCAAGCTGCTCGCCTACGAGCGCGTCCCGGGGCGCGTGCGCTTCTTCCTCGACGACGCCGTGTATGCTGACACGGCGCGCGCGCTGTTGCCCGAGATCGCCGCCTACGGCGCGGGCCTCGTCGATCACCTCTTCCGCGTCGAGCTCGAGCTCGTGGCGAAGGACGGCGCCGTCATCGTCGACGCGCGCGGTGGAAGCGGCGCCGTGAGCGGGCAGGTGCGTGTATTCGCGGAGGACGCGCGCGGGCGTCGCACGGAGATCGGCAGCGGCGCCGTCGGCCTCGTCGACGGCGTGGCGCGCGTCAGCGTCGCGGTCGTCCCGCCCGCGGGGACGCGCCGCCTCGCGGCCGTGCTGCGGGGGCGGGACGGGGCGGGGGATCTGGTCGCGGTGGTCGAGAAGAGTCTGCCGTAAGCACGGGCAGGCTGCGCCGCGCCGCCGAGCCCGGCGCGAGCGCGAGGCGAAGCGCCTCGTTCTCGGCGCGCGCCTCGTCGTCGCCCTCGAGGGCGGCTTGCGCCTCGGCGCGCGTGAAGGCGTCGAGCAGCGCGGGGTCGCGCGCGAGCGCCGAGTGGCGCGACTCCTCGGCGGCGGCGGCGTCTGGCGCGGCGCGCGCCGCCCACGCGTGAAGGCGCGCGGCCGATGGTCCCTGCTCGAGCGCGGCGGCGCGCTCGAACGCGGCGCGCGCGCGCGGTAGGTCATCCCCCGACGCGAGCGCGGCGCGCCCGAGATCGAACCACGGCCACGGGTTCTCGGGGTCGAGCGCCGTGGCCGCCGCGAAGGCCTCGACGGCGCGATCGAGCCGACCGAGCCGTCGCAGCGCGACGCCGCGCTCGTGCTGCGCCTCGGCCGAGCCCGGATCGATCTTCAGCGCGCGCTCGGTCTGGCGCACGACGATGAGGGGCGCGATCTCCTCGCCGTCGTCGTCGAAGACGTCGGGCGCGAACTCGCCGTCGGCGCCGTACAGCACGCGCTCGCGCGCGATGGTCGCGTCGAGCCAGTGCTCGAAGGTCGAGCCCGCGACGATGCGCTCGTCGGAGCCCGCGCGCAGTCGCAGCACGCGCCCGCGCGCGTCGAGCGCGAAGCGATCACCAGCGACGGCCTCGGCGAACACGAGAGCGTCGTCTGTCTCGGCCGCTTCGTCGTTGAGCGCGACCAGATCGCGCGGCGCGCTCGCGCCGACGCCCGCGATGACGATCGCCTCATGGAAGAGATCGGCGCCGTCGAAGGAGCGCAGGAACGACGCGTAGGGCGCCGGCAGCGGCCCGAGTCGCGCCTCGGCCCGCGCGATGAGGTCGGGCGTCGCCGCGGGCGCGGGGCGAATGAGCCCGGCGGGCAGGCGCGCCATCGCCTCGCGAAAACGATCGAAGAACATCGGATCTTCGACGCTCGTTAGAAAGCGCGCCGGCGTGACTGGTCCCGCCGACGCTTCATCGTCGGACGAGGCTCGACGGCAACGACTGCCCGGCGGCCGCGAGCGCGGCGCCCAGACGCGCCGAGACGCCCGTGACCTGCAGCTTGCCGGCGCCGCCGCGACGGCCGTTGTCGGCGCGCCACGTGATGACGGCGTCGGCGATCACGCGGCCGCCGTCCATCTTCGGCTCGGCGACGTCGACGACGCGCGCGCCGCCCTCGGCGTTGGCGACGACGTGGACGACGAGATCGATCGTGCTGCAGACGAGCGGCCCAGCGGGCGCCGTGCCGAACGTCGGCGCCGCGAGCGCCTCGACGCGCGCGAGCCCCTCGGCGACGGCGCGCGACGGCGCGACAATCATCAGACCCTCTTGCCCACGCGCGGCCGCGAGCAGGAGATCGAGGACCTCCGGGCCCGCGGCGTCGGCGACGACGAGGTGCTCGGCGCGAAGCGACGCGGCGACGCGCACGAGCGCGCCGAGATCCCCCGTCGGCTGCAGCTCGGTGACGCCCGGCCGCGCGCGCACGACGCCCCCGCCGATGGCGACGACGCGCTTGCCCGACGGAATGAGCGCCGCGAGCGCGCCCGCGAGCGCGCCCACGGCCGACAGGTCGCCCGTGAGAAGCAGGTTGCGCTGGCCCATCACCGCCGCCTCGAGCAGCGACTGCAGATCCTTTGCGCCCGGGGGCAAGAGATCGACGAGCGCGCGCTCGGTCTGCGCGGGCCGACGGATCGAGCCCACGACGCCCACGGGCGAGACGGGCGGGAACACGGCCGCGAGGCGCGTGCCGTCCGAGAGGCGCACGTCGACGACCGGGTTGTCGGGCGAGGGCGGCGGCACGGCCGTGTTGGCGATGCGCCAGAGCGTGTCGGCGACCGTATTGGCGTCGCCGAGCCCTGGCGCGTAAGGCACGGGGCCATCGCCGCGGTCGACGTACGTCGCGTCCGGGCCCGCGACGATGATCTGCAGCACCGTCGGATCGCCGAGCAGCGCCTCGAGCCCCTCGCCGTCGCCCGTGGCGGCAGCGGCCGCGAAGTCGGGCGCGGGCGCCGCCGGCTGTCCGGGAGGCGCGGGGAGCGGCGCGGGCTCGGGCGGCAGCGCGGCGCCGGGGCGGCTGCCCGTGCTCGGCGCTTCGCCACCGCCGCCCTCGAAGGTGGCGTGGTCGGCCGTCTTGCGGCGCTCGAAAAGACCGACGTTGTTCGTCGAATCGTCGGCGTCCTTCATCTCGGCGGGCGAGGGCGGCGCGAGATCTTCGCCGAGGAGAGCGTCGTCTTCCCCTCCGAGCGCCGGCGTCGCGATCGGCGTGGGCGGCCGCTTGGGCGGCGGCGGAGGAGGCGGCGGCGGCACGCGCCCCGCGCGGGGCGGCTTCGCGGCGAGGGGCAGCTCGTCTTCATCGGCGCCTCCGTCGTCCTCGCTCGCGCTCGTCGCGTCGGCCGACGACGCGTCGACGGTCGGCAGCGCGGCCGAGCTCGAGCCGGCGCGCGGCGGTGGCGGCGGCGGCGGCATGCGCCGCGAGTGGCTCGCGAGCTCGCCGCCGAGGCCATCGATCGTGATGAGGAAGTCGCCGACGTACACGCGATCGGCCGAGCCGACGGGCGTCGTCTCCGTGATCTTCTTGCCGTTGACGTAGGTGCCGTTCGTGCTCTTGAGATCGGAGATCTCGACGTGTCCTTCTTTGAGGAGCAGCCGCGAGTGCCGCTTCGACACGTTGCCTTTGGGCAGCACGATGTCGTTGCCCGACACGCGCCCGATGGTGACCTCGTCCTTGTCGAAGGAGAGAGCTTTCGGCTCGCCTCCTTTTTCCGTCATGGTCAACTTGATCATGCAGCCTCGTGGGGAGCAGGAGTGAGCCGGGGCACGAAAGACGTTATTCCCGAATGATCCCCGTGGTCAAGAACTGCCCGATGCATCGACTGATACATTGGGCACCACGCGCGTCGTCGCGGACGTCGCGGCGCCACCGTCGGTGGCGGTCGCCGCGCGCGGCTCGGCGACCGTGTCGGTCGCGGGCGTGCCGAGCGCGAGCGCCGTGAGCGGCTCCCAGAAGATCGTGAGGACGCCCAGCACCGTGAGCACGATCAACGTCGTCGTGACGACGGCGGACGTGCGATCGGTGCTCCTTTGAGGTGGCGGCGCGGGAGGTTGTTTCGCCTTTGGCGTGGCGGGCATCGGACGCAGTATATAAGCACACCATGAAGATCAAGACGTCACGGACGCGCGTCGCTTGGACGCTCGGCGCTGCGCTCTTCGCGCTCGCGAGCGCCTCGGGCGCGCGGGCCGCCAGCCCGAAGTTTTACTTCCAGGTGGGCGAGGTGAAGGCGGGCCCTGAGGTGGACGCGACGCTAAAGGCGTACGCGGGCGAGGCGCTCAAGGCCGAGCTCGCCTCGCGGCCCGAGTGGGCCTCGGACGTCGGCAACGTCCGATCTTCCGACCCCGAAGCGCTCGTCGCCGAGCTCAAGCGGCGCAACCTGCGCGGCTTCTCGGTCACCGTGCGCTTCGAGCACCTCACGAAGGAGGTCAAGGAGCCGACGCCGGGGGCGCGCCACAAGCGCGTCTCGCTCAACGTGAAGCTCTCGGTGTTCGGCACGACGATCCCCGAGGCGAAGCTGTCGTTCAGCGGCGACGGCGAATCCGGCGTCGAGGCCGAGGTCTCGGACAAGGGCATGGACGCCGAGGTGACCTCGATGGCGAAGGACGCCATCAAGGACGCCGTGAAGCAGGCGGTCGATCAGGCGGTCATGAAGCTGTCGATCGGCAAGTCCGGTCCCATGAACGAGAAGCACGGCAAGAAGAAGAAGTGAGCGGACCGATGTCGAAGCCTCTCATCCGCGTTTCTTTGGCTGTCGCGCTCGTCGCTTTGGTCGGGGGCGCTTGTCGGCACTCGGCGCCCGAGGCGCCGCCGCAACCGCGCGCCCAGCCGGGCGTCGTCGAGATCCTCAAGGGCGGGCGCTGGCTGTTCACGTACGTCGAGCCGGCGGGCACGTTCGCGACGACCGACAAGCCCGAGACGATCCCCGAGAACGCGCGCGCGCTCGTGCGCGTCTTCGATCCGGCCGACATGGCGAAGACCGACGCGCCGGGGCAGGTGTACGT
>DATAZS010000168.1:0-3800 GCA_036271915.1 Polyangia bacterium | reverse complement strand
CTGCGCGAGGGGCTCGACGAAGACAACTTCGACGACGTCGCGATCCTCTCGTACGCCGCGAAGTATGCGTCGGCCTATTATGGACCGTTTCGCGCGGCGGCCGACTCGACGCCGGCCTTCGGCGATCGCCACGGCTACCAGATGGACCCCGCGAACGTGCGCGAGGCGATCCGCGAGGTCGCGCTCGACGTCGAGGAGGGCGCCGATATCATCATGGTCAAGCCGGCGCTCGCCTACCTCGACGTCATCGGCGAGGTGCGCCGCGAGTTCGACCTGCCCATCGCCGCCTACAACGTGTCGGGCGAGTACGCGATGTTGAAGGCCGCCGCCGAAAAAGGCTGGATCGACCACGACCGCGTCATGCTCGAAACGCTGCTGTCGATCCGCCGCGCCGGCGCCGACATGATCCTCACGTACCACGCCAAAGAGGCGTCGAAGCTGCTGCGGTGAGGCCGAGCAAGCGAGCGGGGTGGTGGCAGGACGTGAAGGGGCCGAAATTCCGCGCGTCAGCGCGCGGCGCCGTCCTCGATCGTCGCTCTGACCTCGTAGGGTGAATCGAACCCGCCGAGGTCGGCGTCCTTGACGTCGCCGGGCGGCAGCTTGCGCTCGACGCCGACGAGCGTGGGCTTGCCGGCCTCGACGGCCCACGCCGCCTCTTCGTCCTCGCCCGGACCGACCTTGTTGGTCGCCCGTCTTCCCGCGCCGTCCTGCAGCAGCACGATGTCGACGCCGTCGGGCGCCGTGACGTGCACGCGCATCCGACCGCTCGTCGCCGGCGTGATCGCGAACCAGTCCTTGTCGTCGGGCGCGCCCACGTAGCCGCGCACGGAGGTCCCGGGCGGCAGCGGCGTGGCCGCCGCGGGCCAATCGTTGGGCTCGATCTCCCACGCCGTCTGGGGCGCGTTCCACGTCACCGTGAGCAGATAGGTGTCGTTGGGCGCCACCGCCGGCTTTTGACCCTGGACCCAGACCTCGCGCACGGCGACGAACGCCTCGGCGGGGCCGATCGAGATCGGCTGCAGCCACTCGCCGCCACCGCGCCCGTGGGCGTCGCTCTTCGCGAGCCGCCGTCCCTGCGCATCGAAGAGCTCGAGCACGAGATCGAGGCCGGGCACGCCGTCGAGCCGCGCGCCCACGACGCGCGCGCCGTGCCCCGCGGGGACGTGGAAATAGTCGACGTCGGCATTGCCTCCCTCGAGCAGCGCGCCGATCGCGCCGCGCACGGGGCGCCCCGACGCGAGCAGGTTCGCGTAGCCGGGCGTGTCGTTGGGCTCGACCTCGACCGACACGGGTTTTTCGGCGCGCCAGCGCGCGATGCCGAAGCCGCCCGCCGCGAGCGCGGCGATCGCGAGCGGCAACGCGAGGCCCGTGAGCAGCTTGCGGCGACGCATCGAGCGCTCGAAGAGATCGAGATCTTGGCGACGGAGGCCGCCGCTTCCCGCGTCGCTGCTGTCGCCGACGGCGGACTCACCGAGCGTCAGCGTGGGCGCCTCGTGCACAGCCGCGACCTTCGTCGTCGTCGCGAGCGCCGGGCTCGACGCGCGCGACGTCATGAAGACGCGCTCGAGATCGTGCTGCACGGCGGCCGCCGACGGATAACGTGCCTCGAGGCCTTTCGCCATGGCGCGCAGCACGATCTGGTCGGCCTCGGGCGGTAGCGATCGCTCAGGTGCGCGCGTCCGCGGCGGCACGACTGGGTCCGTGACGTGCATCGACAGCACGCCCATGGGCGAGGGCGCCTGAAAGGGCGGCACGCCCGTGAGCACGCGATAGAGCGTCGCGCCGAGCGCGTAGACATCAGCGCGGGGATCGAGCGTCTCGCCGCGCACCTGCTCGGGCGCCATGTAGTAGGGCGTGCCCAGCACTTGTTTTCCCGTCGTGATCGACGATGTCTCGTCACGCTCGCGCAGCTTCGCGAGACCGAAATCGAGCACCTTGACGTGCTCGCTGCCGTCACGGCGCCGGTGCACCATGAGGTTCTCGGGCTTGAGATCTCGGTGAATGATCCCGTGATCGTGGGCCTCGGTCAGCGCCGAGCACACCTGCGCGAACAAGCGCGCCGCGCGCCCGAACTCCCACGGGCCTTCGCGCTTCAGCACGGCCGAGAGATCGTCGCCCTTGACGTACTCCATGATGAGGAACAGCGATTCGTCGACCTGACCGAAGTCGAACGTCTGCACGATGTTGGGATGGTTGAGGAGGCTGATCGCCTGCGCCTCGAGCCGAAACCGCTGCACCATCTCCTTCTTGCCCGCCATGTCGGGCGCCAGCACCTTCATGGCCGCCGTCTTGCCGAGCCGCAGGTGCTCGACCCGATAAACGACGCCCATTCCGCCCTCGCCGACGCGCGCGAGCACCTTGTAGCGGCCATCGACGACGCGCCCGAGCCAGGGATCCGATGCCGCCGACGCGCCACAATTCCCGCAGAATTGCGCGCCTTCCACGAGGTCGGTCGCGCACTTTGAGCAGGCCGGCACGGCGCGTGAGACTATCGCGCGGCCCCCAGCGTGGCCAGTTCGCGCTTTTGCATCAAAATTGGCTTGCACCCGGAAGCGGCGATGGCATACTGCGCCTCCCGGTTTTGACCGGGTCTTTTTTTTGGCAGAGTTAGGGGGCGGCCGCTGCGGGGATGGGGTAGGACGGCGCGGCCGAGCGGGTGTGATGGGGGTTCGGTCGCGGTTCTGAAACGCGGTCGAAAAAATCTCGAAAAAAAGAATTGACCGCAGAGAGATTTTGAATAAACTCTGCGCTCCCTGGACGGCAAAGGTAGCCCAAAGTAGTCGGGCCACCCACACTGGGTCAGGGTTGTAGCGTCGGTCTCTGAAAGCTGAATAGCAAACCAAGTTCGAAAGGTACGAAGAGTCTTTTGTCGTCTGCCGGGTAACCGGTTAGCTGACGAAGCTCCGAATACCCCGACAATCAGTGAGTTCCGAGCAAAGTAGTAATTGAGCTCCGGATCTTCGGATTCGGGTCTCTCTCGAGTTGTCAAGGCGATGGCTTCGGCTGTCGTTGCAGATTTAACTGGAGAGTTTGATCCTGGCTCAGAGCGAACGTTAGCGGCGGGCCTAACACATGCAAGTCGAACGAGAATGAGGGCTTCGGCTCTCTAGTAAAGTGGCGGACGGGTGCGTAACACGTGGGTAATCTACCTTCCGGCGGGGGACAACAGTCCGAAAGGATTGCTAATACCGCATACGTCAGCGGTGCCTACGGGCGCTGTTGGGAAAGATAGCCTCTCCTTGGAAGCTGTCACCGGAAGATGAGCCCGCGCCCCATCAGCTAGTTGGTGAGGTAATGGCTCACCAAGGCTTAGACGGGTAGCTGGTCTGAGAGGATGATCAGCCACACTGGGACTGCGACACGGCCCAGACTCCTACGGGAGGCAGCAGTGGGGAATATTGGGCAATGGGCGAAAGCCTGACCCAGCCACGCCGCGTGAGTGATGAAGGCCTTCGGGTCGTAAAGCTCTGTGGGGAGGGACGAATAAGTCCGGTATTAATACCACCGGGCCCTGACGGTACCTCCTTAGCAAGCACCGGCTAACCCTGTGCCAGCAGCCGCGGTAATACAGGGGGTGCAAACGTTGCTCGGAATTATTGGGCGTAAAGCGCACGTAGGCGGTTTGTTATGTCGGATGTGAAAGCCCTTGGCTCAACTGAGGAAGTGCATCCGAAACTGACAAGCTAGAGTATGTAAGAGGGTCGCGGAATTCCCGGTGTAGAGGTGAAATTCGTAGATATCGGGAGGAACACCGGTGGCGAAGGCGGCGACCTGGGACAATACTGACGCTGAGGTGCGAA
>DATAZS010000167.1:0-9000 GCA_036271915.1 Polyangia bacterium | reverse complement strand
CGCGTGCCCCGAGGACGCGCTCACGCTCGTGCGCACGTAACGTCGACGGTCAGTGGTTGCCGCGGAAGACGCGCGCGCCGCTGCTGCCCACGAGGAAGTCGAAGTCGACGCCGCGATCCGCCTGCAGCACGTGATCGAGGTACAGCTTCAAATAGCCGCGCGGCTCGGGCGCGGGCGGCGGCGACCAGCGTGCGCGGCGCCGCGCGAGCTCTTCGTCGGAGACGTCGAGGTGCAGGCGCCGCGCCTCGACGTCGAGCTCGATCATGTCGCCCGTCTCGACGAGCGCGAGCGGACCGCCCGCGGCCGCCTCGGGCGCGACGTGCACGACGATCGTGCCGCCCGCCGTGCCGCTCATGCGTGCGTCGGACAGGCGCACCATGTCCTTCACGCCGCGCTCGAGCAGCTTCTTGGGCAGCGACAGCAAACCGACCTCGGGGAAGCCCGGATACCCGCGCGGCCCGCAGTTCTTGAGCACGAGCACCGAGTCCGGCGTGACGTCGAGCCCCGGATCGTCGATGCGGCGATCGTAGTCAGCGATCGTCTCGAAGACGACGGCGGGGCCGCGGTGGCGCATGAGGGCGGGCGTCGCGGCCGACGGCTTGAGCGCCGCGCCCTGCGGCGCGAGGTTGCCCGTGAGCACGGCGATGCCGCCCGCCGGCTTGAACGGCCGCTCGAGCGGAAAGATGACGTCGCGGTTCCAGCACGGCGCCTCGGCGACGTTCTGCCACAGCGTGCGGCCGTTCACCGTGGGCGCGTCCTTGTGCAGCCGCGGCCCGAGCTCGCGCAGCAGCGCGGGCAGGCCGCCCGCGTAGAAGAAGTCCTCCATCAGATACTTCCCCGACGGCACGAGGTTCAGCAGGCACGGCACGTCGCGGCCCAGCCGATCCCAGTCGGCGAGCGTGAGCGGCACGCCGAGCCTGCCCGCGAGCGCGAGCAAGTGAATGACGGCGTTCGTCGAGCCGCCGATGGCCGCGTTCGTGACGATGGCGTTCTCGAACGCCGCGCGCGTGAGGATCTGCGAGAGGCGCACGTCGTCTTTGACGAGCCCGACGATGCGGCGGCCCGTGAGGTGCGCGAGCGTGTTGCGGCGCGCGTCGACGGCGGGGATGGCCGCGTTCTCGGGCAGCGCGACGCCCATCGCCTCGACGAGCGACGCCATCGTCGACGCCGTGCCCATCGTCATGCACGTGCCCGCCGAGCGCGACATGCACACCTCGGCGGCGCGCGCGTCGGCCTCGCTGATGGCGCCCGTCTTCAGCTCATCGCCCAGCTGCCACAGCATCGTGCCCGAGCCCACGTCGCGCCCGCGGAACTTGCCGTTCAACATCGGCCCCGCCGATAGCACAATAGACGGCAGATCGCAGCTCGCGGCGCCCATGAGCAGCGCGGGCGTCGTCTTGTCGCAGCCCGCGAGCAGCACGACGCCGTCGATCGGGTTCGCGCGGATCGACTCCTCGACGTCCATGCTCACGAGGTTGCGGAACATCATCGTCGTGGGGCGCATGAGGCTCTCGCCCAGGCTCATGACGGGGAACTCGAGCGGGAAGCCGCCCGCCTCCCACACGCCGCGCTTCACGCGCTCGGCCAGCGTCCGAAAGTGCGCGTTGCACGGCGCGAGCTCCGAGAACGTGTTGCAGATGCCGATGACGGGCCGCCCGTCGAACGCGTCGTCGGGGATGCCCTGATTCTTCACCCAGCTCCGGTGCAGGATGCCCTCACGCCCGGGAGCGTCGAACCACGCGGCGCTGCGCAGTCGGCGCGGCGCGCGCTCGGAGTCGTCGGCCATGCGCGGCAGTCTAGTCTATAGTTCCGCCTCGATGCGCAGAGGAAGGGTCGCGCTGCTCGTCGAATTGCTGGGATTGCTGGGCGCGTGCGCTTCGAAGTCGGCACCGATGGCGACCGACGCCGGCGCCGACGCGCGGGCCGTATTCGACGGAGGCGTCCTGCAGTCGATGGCGTTCACGCACCCGACGATCCGCGACATCGACGTGCTGTTCGTCATCGACGACGCGCCCGGCATGGCGCGCGCGCAGGGCAAACTCATCGCCGCGCTGCCCGCGTTCACCGACACGCTGAAGAACCTGCCCGCGGGCTATCCCAACCTGCAGGTCGGCATCATCTCCGCCGACCTGGGCTCGGGTGAGGACCAAAGCCTGGGGTGCAACTTCGGCGGCGATCGCGGCGTGCTGTGGTCCACGCCGCGCGGCGCCTGCGCGGCGACGGGGCTGCCCTTCGGACAAAACTTCTTCTCGATCATCGACGGCAAGCCGAACTTCGATCCGAAGCTGAACCTCGCCGACGCGCTCGCGTGCGTCGCCGTGCAAGACGACGTCGGTTGCCAGTTCCCGCACCCGCTCGCGTCGGTGCTGCGCGCCCTCGGCCTCGACGGCATGGCCGCGCCGCCCGAGAACGCCGGCTTCCTGCGACCGGGCGCCTTCCTCTCGATCATCTTGCTCACGAACCAGGACGATTGCTCGGCGCCGGCGGGATCGTTCCTCTTTTCGTCCGACTCGCAGGTCGTCAGCGACATGCTGGGGCCGCTCACGTCATTCCGCTGCGCGGAGTACGGCTTGCTGTGCGACGGCGTGCCGCCGCCGCGGACGAAGGCGGGAAAGCTGTCGAACTGTCAGTCGGCCGAGGACGGCATGCTCGAGAAGATCTCCGACGTCGTCGCGAGCCTGAAGACGCTCAAGGCCGACCCGAACATGCTCCTCGTCGCCGCGCTCGCGGGACCGGCCGAGCCCGTGACGGTTCAGCTGGGACCGCCGGGGGTGTCGTTCGATCCGAGCCCGTGGCCGTCGCTCGCGCCGTCGTGCGCGAGCCCGGACGGCGTCACGGCGCGCCCCGGCGTGCGCATCGAACAATGGGTCTATGCCTTCGGTCACAACGGCGTGCTCGCGACCCCGTGCGACGACAGCTACGCGTCTTCGCTCCAGAGCATCGCGCAGAGCATCGCGGCCGTGATAGGTCCGCCGTGCCTCGACGCGCGGATCGCGACGACGGCCGGTCCCCATGGCCCGCGCCCCGACTGCACGGTCACCGACTATTCGAACGGCGCGCAGACGGGGACGCCGATCCCGTCGTGCGTCGACGCGGGCGACGTCGGGCCGTGTTGGACGCTGACCAACGCCGCCGCGTGCCCGGGCGGGAAGCTGCTCGGGTTCCAGTCGCCCGCCAACGGACTCGACAGCTCGGTGCAATGCACCGTTTGCTCCGATCCCCGCGACCCGCGCTGTCCCGATCACATATGAGGAGGCGCTCCGACGCGCGACGTCGCTGACGCGGCACTTTGCCGCGGCGGTTTTGCACCTTCGCCGCAGCGCGCGCCTCACGGGCGCCGCTCATCGGGGGCTTCGGGCCACCGACCGCTGCCGATTCGAGGCACGGACCTTGCTCAGCTCACGATGAAAATCGGCCGAGATGACCCCGGCGACCGCATCGAAACCGCCCCGTGATCGGCGCCCAATCTTCGCCAAGTCGCTCTTCGCGGCCGCGATCCTCGTCGCGTTGGCCATCGCGGCTTTGGTTTACCTGACCACCACTTAGTCCACCGTGAAACGCAGCTTGCCGTTGTTGCTCGCGCTCGTCGCGCTCGCCCCCTCGGCGCGCGCCGCTGACATTGCCGAGCCCGAGATCCCGCCCGTCCTCACCCTCGAGGGCGCGATGCAGATCTTCCGCGCGCGCGGGCTCGATCTCTTGATCGCCGAGGCGCAGATCGAGAGCGTCGTCGGCGACGTGCGCGCCGCGGGCGCGATCGCGAACCCCAGCATCGGCGGCGGGTACTACCGTTCGTTCTTCTCGAAGGGCCTGTACGAGACGAACCACGGATGGTTCGCGAGCGTCGGTGACTCGAACGCCATCGTCGACGCGCTGTCGGGCAAGCGGCACCTGCGCGTCCACACGGCGGAGGCGGCGCTCGCGGCCGCGAAGATGCAGCGCGCCGACGCCGAGCGCACGCTGGGCCTCGAGGTCGAGCAGCAATATTTCCAGGCCGTGCTCGCGGCGGCGTCGCTCGACTTCGCGCGCGAGGTCGCCGTCGACGCGAACGCGACGTTCGAGCTGAACCAGGTCCGCTTCAAGAGCGGCGCTATCTCGGAGGTCGATCTGGCGCGCATCGAGGCCGCGAAGCTCGAGGCCGAGCAGGCCGTCGACGGCGCGCTGCAGGCGCTGCGGCAGAGCAAGGTCGCGCTCGCGTTCTTGCTGGGCCAGCGGCGCGCGTTCACGGACTTCGTGATCGAGCCGCACCAGCTGCACTTCGCGGCGCCCGCGGGCCTCGAGGCGGCGACGCCCGACGGCCTCGTGCAGCGCGCGATCGACGCGCGCCCCGACCTGCGCGCACAGGATCGCCAGCGCGAGCGCGCGACGTCCGGCGCCGCGCTCGCGCGTCGGCAGCGCTTGCCCGACATCGGCGTCGACCTGCAGTACCAGCAGGAGGGATCGGGGAACGCGCCGCCCGCCAGCATGCCCACGAATCAGGGCTCCATCACGCCGCCCACGATCACGCTCAGCCTCACGAGCACGCTGCCCCTCTTTTACCAGCAGCAAGGCGAGATCAAGCGCGCCGACGCCGACGTGCGGCTGCAAGAGGTCACGCTCGCAAAGACGCGCGCGCAGGTCGTGAGCGACGTCGAGATGGCGTTCGACGCCTACCGGACGTCCGAGCGCCTCGTGCGACGCATGGAGGATCGCCTGCTCGATCGCGCCAAGCGCAGCCGCGACCTCGTCGAGCTGCAGTACAAGAAGGGAGCGGCGTCACTGCTCGAGTACCTCGACGCTCGCCGGACGTACATCGCGACGAACGTCGAATATTTGCAGGACCTCACCGGTTGGTGGAATGCGTACTTTCAGCTACAAGCAGCCACCGCATCGGAGCTCTCGAAGTGAATAGCCTGAAGACCCTCGCCTTGCTGTCTGTCGTCCCCTTCTTGGCCGCCGCCTGCCAGGCGCGCGGGTCGTCGCCCGTCGTCGCGCAGCCGCCCGACGGCGAGGTGTGGCTCACGGCGCAGCAGATCCGCGAGGCCAAGCTCGAGATCGGCCCCGTCGCCAAGCGCTCCGTGGGCAACGAGGTCGTCACGAGCGGCAAGGTCGCCTTCGACGATCTGCGCGTCGCGCACATCTTCTCGCCCGTCACGGGCCGCGTGACGAAGATCCTCGCCGATCCGGGCGCGCACGTGAAGAAGGGCGCGCCGCTCGCGACGATCGAGTCTCCCGACGTCGGCAACGCCTTCGCCGATCTCGGTAAGGCCCAGGCGGACCTCATCGCGGCCCAGCACGATCTCGCGCGCCAGCAGGAGCTCTTCGAGGCGCACGCGGGCTCCCAGAAGGAGCTCGAGTCCTCGCAGGACAACTTCGGCAAGGCCAAGGCCGAGATGGACCGCGCGCGCCAGAAGGCGCGCCTGCTGCACGGCGGCTCGGCCGACGCCGTCACGCAGGAGTTCACGCTGCGCGCGCCCATCGAGGGCGAGGTCGTCGCGCGCAACGTCAACCCCGGCGCCGAGGTGCAGGGACAATATTCGGGCGGTACGGCCGTCGAGCTCTTCACCGTGGGCGAGCTCGATCACGTGTGGGTGCTCGCCGACGTATTCGAGATGGACTTCGGTCACGTCAAGCAAGGCGCGCCCGTGACCGTGCACGTCGTCGCCTACCCGGACCGCGTCTTCACGGGGCACGTCGACTGGATCTCCGACTCCATCGATCCGGCGACGCGCACGGCGCGCGTGCGCTGCTCGATCCCGAACCCCGACCGCGCGCTCAAGCCCGAGATGTACGCCACCGTGTCGATCGGCGTCATGGGCAAAGACGTCCCCGCGCTGCCGCGCTCGGCGATCCTGCGCATCGGCGACTCGACGATCGTGTTCATCGCCGACGGCAACGCGCCCGACGGCCGCCGCCGCTTCATCCGCAAGGTGGTCGCCGTCGACGACGACGAGGGCACGGACTTCGTCCCCATCGTGCACGGCCTCGGGGTCGGTGAGCAGATCGTGACCGCCGGGACGATCCTCCTGTCCGGGATGCTGTAGCCGTGATCCAGCGCATCGTCCGCGTCATCCTCCGGATGCCGGCCTTCGTGGCCATCCTCGCGCTGGCGATCGTCGCGATCGGTCTGTACAGCTACAAGCAGCTCGACATCGAGGCGTACCCGAACCCGGTGCCGCCCATGATCGAGATCATCACGCAGCCGAACGGCTGGAGCGCCGAGGAGGTCGAGCGCTACGTCACGATCCCGCTCGAGAACGAGCTCAACGGGATGATCGACCTCGATCACATCCGCTCGCAGTCTCTGTTCGGGCTGTCGGACGTGAAGTGCTACTTCACGTGGGACGTCGACTACCACCAGGCGCAGCAGCGCGTGCTCAACCGCCTGTCGTTCGTGAACCTGCCGCAGGGGCTGCAGCCGCAGCTGTCGCCGTGGAGCGCCATCGGCGAAATCTACCGTTACGTCGTGCGCGGCGACGATTACTCGCTCGCCGATCTCAAGACGGCCGAGGACTGGCTGCTCGAGCGGCAGTTCCGTCAGGTGCCGGGCGTCATCGACGTCGTGGGCTTCGGCGGCCAGACGAAGGAGTACCACGTCGAGATCGACCCCAACCGGCTCAAGAGCCACGGCCTCACGCTCACGCAGGTCGTGACGGCGATGTCGAACGCCAACCAGAACGTGGGCGGGCAGCGCCTCACGCTGGGCGAGCAGTCGTACAACGTGCGCGGCATCGGCCTCATCCGGTCGCTCACCGACATCCGCGAGGTCGTCGTCGCCGAGGTCAAGGGCACGCCCGTGCGCGTGCGCGACGTCGCCGACGTCAGCGTGGGCCACGCGCCGCGCCTGGGCATCGTGGGCCGCGATCTCGATCCCGACATCGTGCAGGGCACCGTGCTCATGCGCTACGGCGGCGACTCGCTCAAGACGCTGGCCGAGGTGCACAAGCGCGTCGAGTTCATCGAGAAGTACCACCTGCTGCCGCCGGGCATGCGCATCGAGCCCTACTACGACCGCGCGCGCCTCGTGAGCCTCACGACCCACACGGTCATCGAGAACCTCATCGTCGGCATGATCCTCGTCGCGGGCGTGCTGTGGCTGTTCCTCGGGCACGGGCGCGCCGCGCTCATCACGGCGCTCAACATCCCGCTCGCGCTCATGCTGGCGTTCATCGGCATGGTGGCGACGGGCACGCCCGCGAACCTCATCTCGCTGGGCGCCGTCGACTTCGGCATCGTCGTCGACTCGACCGTCATCATGATGGAGAACATCTTCCGGCACGTCTCGGCGCCCGGAAAGCGCAACATCATCGAGCGCATCCTCACGGCGGCCGGCGAGGTCGGGCCGCCCATGTTCTCGTCGACGCTCGTCATCGGCGTCGCGTTCATCCCGCTCTTCACGCTCACGGGCGTATCGGGCGTGATCTTCTCGCCCATGGCGCACACGTACGCCTTCGCGATCGGCGGCGCCATCATCCTCGCGCTCACGCTGACGCCCGTGCTCGCCGAGCGTGGTCTGAAGATCGGCGCCGTGGGCGACCACGAGCACGACAACTTCCTCATGCGCGCGCTCAAGCGGTTCTACATGCCGCTCTTTGCCTTCGCGCTGCGCCGCAAGCGCACGGCCGTCGCGCTCGGGTTCGGGGTCGTCATCGGCACGCTCATCGCGGGCAGCTCGCTGGGCCGCGAGTTCATGCCGAAGCTCGAGGAGGGCAACTTCTGGATCCGCGCGACGCTGCCGACGTCGATCTCGCTCGAACAGTCGGCGAAGTACGTGGGCCGCATGCGCGCCGTCGTCCTCGGCTGCCCGGAGGACGGCGCCAAGTGCGACCTCGAGCACCGCACGCACCCCGAGATCACGACCGTCGTCTCGCAGCTCGGGCGCCCCGACGACGGCACCGACGTCTCGGGCTTCTACAACATCGAGCTGTTCGCGCCGCTCAAGCCCACCGACGAGTGGCGCAAGGGCGTCACGAAAGACCAGATGACCCAGGAGCTCTCGACGCAGCTCCGCGAGTCGTTCCCCGGCGTCATCTTCAACTTCTCGCAGATGATCTCCGACAACGTCGAGGAGGCGATGTCGGGCGTCAAGGGCGAGAACACGGTCAAGGTCGTGGGCCCCGACCTGCGCCTCAACGAGGCCAAGGCCAACGAGATCGTCGACGTCATGGCGGGCGTCAAAGGCGTCGAGGACCTGGGTCTCTTCCCGTCGCTCGGTCAGCCCAACATCCGCATCACGCCCGATCGCGTGCAGTGCGGCCGCTACGGCCTCAACGTGGGCGACGTCGAGGCCGTCGTGCAGGCGGCCATCGGCGGCCAGGCCGTCACGCAGGTGTTCGAGGGTGAGAAGCGCTTCGATCTCACGGTGCGCTGGGCCGAGGCGTACCGAAACGACCTCGATGCGATCCGCCGCATCATGGTCGCGACGCCCGACGGCGCGCAGATCCCCCTCGGTCAGGTCGCGCAGATCGCGAAGGAAGAGGGCCCGTCGATCATCTACCGCGAGGACAACCGGCGCTACGCGCCCGTGAAGTTCTCGGTGCGCGGCCGCGATCTCGCGTCGACGATCGCCGACGCGCAGGCGCAGATCGCGGCCAAGGTGCGGCTGCCCTACGACACGCACCTCGAGTGGGCCGGCGAGATCAACCAGCTCAACGAGGCCACGGGCCGCCTCGCCATCATCATCCCCATCACGCTGCTCGTCATCGCGATGCTGGTCTACTCGTCGGTCAAAAATTGGAAGGACACGCTCATCGTGCTCGCGGGCATCCCCGTCGCGTGCACGGGCGGTATCCTCGCGCTGCTCGTCACGCGCACGAACTTCTCGATCTCGGCCGCCATGGGCTTCATCTCGATCTTCGGCATCTCCGTGCAAGACGCGCTCATCGTCGTCACGTACGCGCAGCGCCTGTGGGACGACGGGCACGGCCTCGAGGAGGGCGTGCGCGAGGCCGCCGAGCGCCGCCTGCGCCCCGTGCTCATGACGACGTTCGTCGCCATGCTGGGCCTCACGCCCGCGGCGCTGTC
>DATAZS010000166.1:0-13918 GCA_036271915.1 Polyangia bacterium | reverse complement strand
CAGACCGTGGTAGCCCGTGACGGCGTAGAACGTCCCCGCGAACACGTCGGTCGTGAGGCCCATGGGGCGTGGGCCCGTCAGGAGATGGCGGTACTCGCTGACCTGGCCCGCGAAGAACGCCGCGCCCAGGAGCACCGTCAGCGTGAGCCACGCGGCGCGCGCGCCTTCGCGGCCCGCGCGCGCCGCGCGCACGGCCAACGTCAGCGTGAAGCTCGACGTCACGAGCGCCGCCGTCATGACGGCCGCCCGCAGCACGTCGAGGCGCTCTTGGGGGTCGGGCCATTGGTCGGCGTGCGCACGCAGGACGCCGTACGCGATCAACAGGCCCGCGAAGCCCATGGCGTCGGTCGCCAGGAACATCCACATGCCGATCTTGCCCGCGCTCGCGCGCTCGACGGTCGGCGCCAAAATGGAGGCGCTCGCGACGCTGGCGTCCGACGTGCTCATTCGACACCGGGGATAGCACGGCCTTGACATGGGGAGAAGGCCGGTCAGATATCGACAGGCGCATGTCAGTGCTCCCCCCCTCCCCGGTCGTCAAACGTGGCTTCGCTAAACGTGGCTTCGCGGCGCGCGTCGTCGGCTCTCCGCTGTTTTGGGTCGTGGGCGTGGGCTTGCTGTTCGGCGTGCCGCTCGCGCGCTCCGTTCGGCGGCAGCTCGGCGCGGCGCCGGCCGTGCTCGGGACGCTGCCCGCCTTCACGCTCACCGATCAAACCGGACACGCCTTCGGCACGCGCGAGCTCGCGGGCAAGGTGTGGGTCTCCGACTTCATCTTCACGGCGTGCCAGGAGGCGTGCCCGCTGCTGAGCCAGCGCATGCAGGACATCGCGCGGCGCACGAAGAACTTGGGTCCCGACTTTCACCTCGTCTCGATCTCCGTCGATCCTGATCGCGACACGCCGCCGCGCCTGGCCGAGTACGCCGCGCGCTACGCCGCGAACCCCGTGCGCTGGTCGTTCCTCACGGGCCCGGCCGCCGCGCTCGAGGACGCCGTCACGGGCGGCTTCAAGATCGGCATGGGCAAGACGGCCGTCACGCCCGACGGCGGCGGCCCCACCTTCTTCGAGATCTTTCACGGCGAGAACCTCGTGCTCGTCGATCGCGACCTGCGGATCCGCGGCTATTTCCCGGCGACGACCGAGGGGCTCGATCGCCTCGTCGAGGCCATCGGGCGCGTCGTGAACGGCGCCTGACGCTCCCGCGGCTTGACGCTGATCCGGACGCCTGTTAGCAACACTGACATGACCACTCGTCGCGTTGGGTTCGTGCTCGTGTGCGCGGCGTTCGCCGCCGGCGCCTGCAAGAAAGAGGAGCCGCGGGCCGATCCCGTCGTCGTCGCGCAGGGCGCCGCCGCGCAGAAGCTGCTCACGCCCGAGGCCGCGCCCGCCGCGGGCACGGCGTCGATCAAGGGCACGGTCACGCTCACGGGGACGCCGCCCGTGATGGAGTTGACGAAGCGCGACGCCGATCCGTTCTGCGCGAAGACGCCCATGAAAGACGAGGAGGTCGTCGTGGGCGCGGGTGGCACGCTCAAGAACGTCATCGTGCGCATCACGAAGGGCATCTCGGGCAACTACGAGCCCCCGATGACGAACGTCACGATCGATCAGACGCAGTGCATGTACCGTCCGCGCGTCGCCATGATCATGGCGGGTCAGTCGCTGCTCATCCGCAACGACGACCAGACGCTGCACAACGTGCACACGTACAAGGGCGCGTCGACGCTGTTCAACCAGGCCGAGGTGCCAGGGCTGCCCGCGATCGCGAAGACGTTCAAGGACGCGACGGGCGAGATCCTCAAGTTCAAGTGCGACGTGCACCCGTGGATGACGGGCTACGTCGGCGTCTCGGCGAACCCGTTCTTCGCCGTCACGGGCGAGGACGGCAAGTTCGAGATACCGAAGGTGCCGGCCGGAAAATACACGCTCGAGGCCTGGCACGAGCGCTTCGGCACGACGTCGCAGGAGATCACCGTCGAGGCCAACAAGCCCACGACGGTGGCGTTCGCGTTCGCGTCGAAGTAGAGAGACTCAGTCGAGGCGCGCGGCCGGGCTGAGCGCGACGCGCAGCCGCCGCGCGAGCTCGTCGACGGCGGCGTCGTTGTCCTCGCCCGGCGCGTAGCTCAGATCGCACATGAGCGGTGCCGACATCGGGCACGGTCCCGACGAGGTCCCCATTCGCGACGCCGCCATCGGATAGGTGTCTCCGTTCACCGCGTTCATGGCGACGGATCCACTGGTTCCGTCGCACGACAGGTTGCCGAAGGCCGCCGGGCAGGTCACGTCCGGCGACAGCGCCTCCAGCGTGACATGACACTCGCCGCCGGGCGCGAGCGGCGCGATCGTGACACCCACGCCAGCTCCCGTGCGCATGAACGACGTGTACTGCCCCGCGATCCTCGGCCCAAACAGCATCGATAGGTTAAGCGGCGTCGGCAGCTGGATGAAGCCGGAGCGAGTGAACACGTCGACGATCGCGGCGGAGCATTCCTTCGGCGCGGCCGCCGACGCCACCTGCGCCCTGTGCGGCGTCGTCGAGTAGCAGCCGACCCCCAACGACGACAGCGCGAGCAACGAGACCAATCGAGCGACCAGCTTCGGTGAAGCCATGTGATCCGCCTTCGATCCGAACATACCATCGGCGCGCCGCCTTCGCGATGTCAGCTGTATCCGACGTGGCCCCCCAAGGGCCTTCATTTCAGCTATAAGTGCGTCCGCCATGCTGGTCCACCGGTTCGCGATCGTCGTCGCGGTCGCGATCTATCTGCTGATCCTCATCGGAGGCCTCGTCCACGGGACGGGGTCGAGCCTCGCGTGTCCCGACTGGCCGACGTGCTACGGCACGATGATGCCGAAGATGGAGGGCGGCGTGCTCATCGAGCACTCGCACCGGCTGGCGGCGGGGACGGTGGTCATTTTGACGCTGGCGCTCGCCGTCATGTTGACGACGAGCGCCGCGCCCGAGCACCGTCGGCTCCGCCCGTTCGGATGGATGGCCGTCGTGCTCGTGTTCGTGCAGGCGCTGCTGGGCGGCATCACGGTGCTGCTGCGGCTGCCGACGCCGATCTCGACGGCGCACACGGCGACGTCGCTGCTGTTCTTCATGACCGTCGTCTACATCGCGGCGCGGTCACGCCCGGCGTCGGCCGGCGACGCGCCCGCGTCGCTGTCGGGTCCGGCCGTCACGCTCGCGATCGTCTCGGCGGTGTCCGTGTACTTCCAGATGGTGCTGGGTGGCCTCGTGCGGCATTCGGGCGCCGCGCTCGCGTGCACCGACGTGCCGCTGTGCCGCGGCGCGATCTGGCCCGACGCCCACCCCACGGTGCTCATCCAAGCGCTGCACCGTCTGAACGCCGTCGTCGCGGGGGCGCTCGTCGTCGCGTCGTCGATCGTGACCTGGCGAAGCGCGCGCGCGCGGTGGGATCTGCGCGCGCTGGCCGTCGTCGCGCCCGCGCTCGTCGCCGTGCAGATCGCGCTCGGCGTGCGCGCCGTGCAGACGTTCCTCGATCTCGCGACCGTCGAGGCGCACCTCGGCGTCGCGACTGCGTTGCTCGCCGTGCAGGTGCTCATCGTGCTGCGCGGCCGCCCGAGCGTCGCTCCGGCGCCGTGGCGGCTCACCTGGGCGCGCGAGATCGTGCGCCTCGCGAAGCCGCGCATCACGGGCCTCGTCATCGTGACGTTCCTGGGCGGCTTGTGGCTCGCGCCGGGCGCGATCGAGCACTGGCGCGTGCTCATGACGCTCATCGGGACCGTGCTGCTCGTCGCGGGCGCGAACACCTTCAACCAGATCATGGAGCGCGACGTCGATCCGCTCATGGAGCGCACGCGCGATCGTCCGCTGCCGCGCGAGACGGTGTCGCCCGAGGCGGCGCTCGTGTTCGCGACGGCGCTGTCGTGCGCGTCGCTGCCACTGCTGTTCCTGGGCGGCAACCTGCTCACGGGGCTGCTCGGGTTCCTCGCGCTCGGCTCGTACGTCGGCGTGTACACGCCCATGAAGCGGCGCTCGGGCGCCGCGCTGTTCGTGGGCGCGATCCCGGGCGCCATCCCGCCGCTCATGGGGTGGACGGCCGTCACGGGGCGCCTCGATCTGCCGGGGCTCGTGCTGTTCGCGATCTTGTTCCTCTGGCAGATCCCGCACTTCCTCGCGATCGCCATCTACCGCGCGCGCGACTACGCGGCCGCGGGCTTCCGCGTGCTGCCGGCGGCGATCTCGGAGCGGGCGACGCGCTTCACGATCGTGGGCTTCTCGATCATCCTCGTCGCGTCGACGATCCTGCTCGAGCCCCTGCGCGTCGCGGGCATGCGTTACGTCGGCGCGGCCACGCTGCTGGGCGCCGTGCTCATCGGCTGGGCGGCGGCAGGGTTCCGGCGCAAGTCGTCGGGCGCGTGGGCGCGGTCGCTATTCTTGTTCTCGATCGTCTATCTCACGCTGCTGTTCGTCGCGCTCGCCATCGACAGGACGGTCGCGTGACCGCCGCGAGCGTCGAGCCGGCGCGTGCGTCGGCTGTTCTCGTGGGCGCGACGGGCGCGCCCCGCCTGCGCGTGCGCGGGCTCTCGCGGCGCTTCGGCGCGCGCGTCGCGCTCGACGGCCTCGACTTCGACGTCGCGCCCGGCGAGGTGTTCGGCCTCCTCGGTCCGAACGGCGCGGGCAAGACGACGGCGTTCCGGCTGCTGTCGGGCTTGCTGCCGCCCGACGCGGGCACGATCGCGCTCGACGGCCGACCGACCTCGCCGGCAGCGCGCGCCTACCGCGCGCGCCTCGGCGTCGTCTTTCAGGAGCCAAGCCTCGACCTCAAGCTCACGGGCCGCGAGAACCTGCGCCTCGGGGCCGCGCTCTACGGCCTGCCGCGCGACGTCGCCGCGCGCCGCATCGACGAGGCGCTGCGCGTAATGGATCTCGGCGCGCGCGCCGACGAGGCGTGCGCGAAGTACTCGGGCGGGATGCGCCGCCGCATCGAGATCGCGCGCGTGCTGCTGCACGATCCTGATCTGCTGCTGCTCGACGAGCCGGGCCGCGGCGTCGATCCCGACGCGCTCCGCCGCATCTGGGACGAGCTCGCCGCGCGCAAATCCAGCCGCGGCATGAGCCTCATCGTGACGACGCACCAGCCTGAGGAGGCCGAGCGCTGCGATCGCATCGCGCTGCTCGATGACGGCCGCGTCACGGCGACGGGCACGCCCGACGAGCTGCGCGCGCGCGTCGCGGGCGACGTCGTGCGCGTGCGCGGCGAGCGCCCCGAGGAGCTCGCCGAGACGATCCGCGCGCGCCTCGGCCTCGCGGGCGTCGTGCTCGACGGTGACGTCGTCCTCGAGGCGCCGCGCGGCCACGAGGTCGTCCCGCGCGTCGTCGAGTTGTTCGCGCCGGGCCGCCTCGCGAGCGTCGCGACGAGCCGCCCCACGCTCGCCGACGTCTTCGCGAAGCTCACGGGCCGGGGGCTCGCGACATGACGACGGCCGCCGTCGAGAGCGCGCCGTCGTCGCGGTCGCTCGGTCCCACGATCGTGGCCGCGCTCGTGGGGCGCGATCTGCGGCGGTTCTTCCGCCAGCCCAGCCGCGTCGTCGGCTCGCTCGCGCAGCCGCTCATCTTGTGGCTCGTGCTCGGCGCCGGTTTGTCGGGGAGCTTCCGCCCGGGTGGCGGCTCCGACGTCGGGTACCTCCAGTACTTCTATCCGGGCGTGGTCGTGCTCACGATGCTGTTCACGGCGATCTTCTCGACGATCTCCGTCATCGACGATCGCCACCACGGCTTCCTGCAGGCCGTGCTCGCGGCGCCGACGACGCGCACCTCGCTCGTGCTCGGCAAGACGCTGGGCGGCGTCGCCATCGCGTCGCTGCAGGCGGGCGCGTTGCTGCTGCTCGCGCCGCTCGCCGGCTTCTCGCTCGCTCAAATGAACTGGCCGCTGCTCATCGCCGATCTCGTGCTCGCGGGCGTCGGCTTCACGGCGCTCGGCTTCGCGATGGCGTGGTGGATCGACTCGACGCAGGGTTATCACGCCGTCATGAGCGTCGCGCTCATTCCGCTGTGGATGCTTTCGGGCGCGATGTTCCCGCCCTCGGGTGGCCACGGCGTCATGAACGTGCTGATGGCCGCCGACCCGATGACCTACGTCGTGTCCGCCGCGCGCCGAGGCTTCCACGGCGGCGCGCTTCCCGGCGGCCTCGTGGGCGCGGGCTCGGCCGCGACCGATCTCGCCGTCGTCGCCGCGTTCGCCGTCCTCGCCGTCACGGCCGCCGTCGCGCTCTGCCGCCGCCGCGCCTGATCAGCTGCGCTCGGGCCCCGGATCGCGCGCGAGCAGCTGCGTGACGCCCGCGCGCGCCGTCTTGCCGGCGTGCAGGACGGCCGCGACCTCGCGCGTGATGGGCAGATCGACGCCCAGCTCGTCGGCGAGCGTCGACGCCGTGCGCGCCGTGCCGATGCCCTCGGCGACGTGGCCGAGCGACGCGACGATCGCGGGCACGGTCTCGCCGCGCGCGAGCGCGAGGCCGACCTGGCGGTTGCGCGACAGCTCGCCCGTGCACGTGAGCACGAGATCGCCGAAGCCCGCGAGGCCCGACAGCGTGAGCGGGTGCGCGCCCATCTTGACGGCGAGGCGGCTCATCTCGGCGAGGCCGCGCGTCATGAGCGCGGCGCGCGCGTTGAGGCCGAAGCCGAACCCGTCACAGCAGCCGACGGCGATCGCGAGGACGTTCTTGAGCGCGCCGCCCACTGCGACGCCCGTGACGTCGTCGGAGCGGTAGATGCGGAAGCGTTCGCTGCCGAGCGCCGCGACGACGGCCTCGTTCGCGCGCGGGTCGGTCGACGCCGACACGAGGGCCGCGGGCAGCCCCGCCGCGATCTCCTGCGCGAACGACGGCCCCGACAGCAGCGCGACGCGCGCGGCCGGCAAGATCTCGCCGATGACGCCCGCCATCGTGAGGCGCGTCTCAGGCTCGAGGCCCTTCGACGCGCAGACGACGACGGCGCCCGGCTCGAAGGCCGCCCGCGCGGCGACGAGCGCGGCGCGCACCGTCTCCGACGGCACGACGACGACGACGAGCTCGCGCCCGCGCACGGCCGTCGACACGTCGTTCGTGACGGCGACGGCGTCGGGCAGGCGAAAGTCCGGCACGGTGCGCGCGCTCGCGCGAATGTGCGTGAGCGCGGCCGCGTCGCGCGGATCGAACTCCCAGAGCGCGACGTCGTGTCCACGCCCCGACGCGAGCGTCGCGAGCACCGTGCCCCAGGCGCCGCCGCCCAGTACGCCAATCTTCATTGGGAACCCTGGGAGGGTTCCCAAACCCTCCAGCCAGCGGCCTCCGGCGGGCGAAGCCCACCTCCGCAACATTGGGAACCCTGGGAGGGTTCCCAAACCCTCCGGCCAGCGGCCTCCGGCGGGCGAAGCCCACCTCCGGCCTGCCATTGCGACGTCACAGGTCAGCCTCCGGCGATGCGGACGGTGTTGCGGCCGGCGCTCTTGGCGGCGAAGAGCGCGCGGTCGGCGGCGGCCAGCACGAGCGCGGGCTCGGAGCCGTCGTCGGGGAACGAGGCGACGCCCAGCGAGATCGTGAGCTTGCCGAGCGGCTGCGTGCCGCCGAACTCGAACGGGAACTCGGCGACCTGCGCGCATATGCGTTCGCCCACCTCGCGCGCCGCCGCTTTGCCGACGTCGAGCAGGATGATCGCGAACTCCTCGCCGCCGTAGCGCGCGACGACGTCGTTGGCGCGCCGGCCGTGCTGCAGGATCTTCGAGACGCCGCGGAGCGCGTTGTCGCCCGCGAGGTGGCCGTTGCGGTCGTTGTAGATCTTGAAGTGATCGACGTCGATCATGAGCACCGACAGCGGCAGCCCCGTGCGGTTGCTGCGCTCCATCTCGAGCGAGAGGCGCTCGCGGAAGTGCCGGTGATTGTGCAGCCCGCTGAGGCCGTCCGTGATCGCGAGGTCCGACAGGCGCGCGTTGAGCGTCTCGAGCTCCTTCGTGCGCTCCGCCACCTTCTCCTCGAGCGAGGAGTTCAGGTTCGCGAGCTCGGCGTTCTTCGTCTTGAGCTCGGACAGCAGCTCCTGCCGCTCGCGCTCGAGGCGAAAGCGCGACAGGAAGTTCTGGATCGTGAGGCGCAGGTCCGGCTCGTCCCACGGCTTGGGGATGTACTGGTCGAGCGCCGCCTTGTTGATGGCGTAGACGACGGCGTCGAGTCCGGCCTGACCCGTGAGCAGGATCTTCACCGTCTTCGGGCTGCGGCGGTGGACCTCTTCGAGCAGCTCGACGCCCTTCATGCCGGGCATGATCTGGTCCGCGATGACGACGGCCAGCTGCTCGCCGTCATTCTGGAGATCGTCGATGAGCTCGAGCGCCTCGCGCGCGTTCTTGGCGACGGCGATGTCGCACTCGTCGCCGAAGCGCGCCGAGAGCTGCTGGCGCAGCGCCGCGAGGATGCCCTCCTCGTCGTCGACGCACAAGATGTGCTCGCGAACGGCGATCACGACAGCGCACCCTCGGCGGCGGCGGCGTGGTGGATGGGAAGACGGATCGTGAAGCGCGTGCGGCCGGGCTCGCTCTCGACGCGCATCGTGCCGCCGTGTTTTTCGATGATGCGCACGCAGATGCTCAAGCCGAGACCCGTTCCTTCGCCCTTGTTCTTCGTCGTGAAGAAGGGCTCGAAGATGCGAGGCAGCACGTCGGCGGGGATCCCTGGTCCCGAGTCCTGGATCGCCACCTGTACGTCGCCATCCTCGACCTTCGTCTCTATCAACAGCTCCCCTCGGTTGCCCATCGCCTGAGCCGCGTTGTGGATCAGGTTCGTCCACACTTGGTTCAGTTCACCTACATACGCCGTGATCGGCGGAATCTTGCCGTACGAACGCTTCACATTAATGCCTATCTCTCCGTACTTCAACTGATGCGACAGGATGATGAGCGTGTCGTCGAGCCCCGCGTGTAGGTCGACGCGCTCCAAGGGAGCTTCGTCCAATCGGGAGTAGCGCTTGAGCGCGCCGACGATGCGGCGAATCGACCCGATCGCCGTGCGGATCGTGCCCGCCGAGCGCGCGAGGAAGCCGATCTCGCGCAGGTAGCCCGCGAGCGGCGCGAGGCTGCTGCCCGACGCGATCGCGGGCAGCTCGGGCGCGATGCGTTCGCCCAGGTCGCCGAGCTCGGAGAGCATCGCGGCGGCGACGTCGGCGTCGGTGTGGCCCGCGAGCAGCGCCTTCAGGCGCTTGCCGCGCTGGCGCGCCTCGAGCGTCGACTCGAGCGCGGCCGTCGTCAGCTCGGGGAGCAGGCCGTCGACGAGCTCGAAGTACCTGCGCAGCGAGCCCGGCGGCAGCCCCGCGACGAACAGATCGGACGCGCAGTGCCCGAGGCGCTTCACCGTGTCCTGAAGGGCGTCGACGAGGCCCTGTACGGCGGCCGCGGGCGAGTTCACCTCGTGCGCGATGCCTGCGACGAGCATGCCGAGGCTCGCCATCTTCTCGGCGTTGATGAGCTGGCCCTGCGTCGTGCCGAGCTCGCGCAGCGTGCGCTCGATCTCGGCCTTGGCGTTCTCGAGCTCGGCCGTGCGTTCGCGCACGCGCTGCTCGAGCACCTCGGAGAACGCGCGCACCTCGGTGTACAGGCGCGCGTTCTCGATGGCGGTCGCCGTCTGATCGGCGAAGGTCACGAGCAGGCGCAGGTCGGCGTCGGCGAAGGGCGCCTCACCCGGGCGCCCCACGACGATGACGCCCACCATGCGCTCCTTGATCGTGAGCGGCGCCGCGATGATGGGGCCCGTGAGGCCGGCGGCGGACGAGCTCTCCGTGAGCTGCGGATCGGCCTCGACGGCGGGCGTGCGCCGCGCGCGGCCGAGCGCGGCGACGGCGCCCGCGAGGCCCGCGAGCTCGCGGCCGACCTCGCCGCCCGCGTAGGCGCGCACGACGAAGGTCTTCGCAGGGTTGTCGACGGCGAGCGCGAGCGCCGCCGTGCCGCCGCCCAGCACGTTGAGCGCCTCGGTGACGACGGAGCGCAGCACCTCATTTAGATCGACGACCGAGCTCACGGCGCGGCCGACCTGGTGCACGGTCACGAGCTCACGCACGCGCGCGGCGAGGCCCTCCTGGTTCTCCTTGAGGCTGCGAGTCATGACCCGGAACGCCTCGGCGACGTCGCCGATCTCGTCGTCGCTGTCGATGTCGATCTTCGTGTCGAGATCGCCGCGCGCGACCGACAGCGCGCCCGAGTGAAGCCGCTGCAAGGGGCGCGTCATGCGGCGCGCGAGCAGGCCCGACAGGCCGCTCGCGAGCAGGAGCGCCGCGAGCACGCCCAGCGCGAGCGCCGTCGTCGCGCGCCGTCGCGCGGCGGCCACGGGCTCGCGATCGACGGCGACGGCGAGGAAGCCCACGGGCTGCGCGTTCACGTCCTGCAGCTCGCCGAAGGCCACCGAGTAGGCGTGGCCGTCGATGTCGAGCGGCAATACGCGCGCCGTGCCGCCCTCGAGCTTGGTCTCGGCGACGGCGTCGGGCACGGGCGGTCCGACGAGGCGCGCGCCCGTCGCGGCCATGAACGTCGAGGCGTCGGGCTGGCGACCGCGGTACACGGCGACCTCGCGTCCGGCGCCGAGCGCGGCGCGCAGGCGATCGACGATCGCGCCGTCGATGGGCACGGTGACGACGACGACGCCCAGCAGGCGCAGCGCCGGATCGACGAGCGGCAGCGCCGCGCGCACGACGAGGCCCGCTCCCGCGGGCTCGATACTGACCGTGCGTTCGTAGCCGAGCGCGCGGCGCACGACGGGCGAACGATCGGCGGGCTCGAGCGCGCCGCGCCCCGGGCCCGAGAGCAGCTCGTTGCACGCGCCCTCCGCGCAGCGCGCGACGACGCGGCCCGTGCCGTCCGTGACCTCGAGCAACGCCGTCGGCTGCGCGTACGACAGCTCGGCGAGCCGCTGGCGGACGTCGGCGGGCTTGCGCGCGAGCGCGCGCAGGAGCGGCGGATCCTCGCCGATCGTGGCGGCGCCCGTCGCGATGCCCTGGACCTGTTGCAGAAACAGTCCGCGCGCCACCTGCAGGCCGCGCACGGCCTCGAACTCGATGCCCTGCTCGACGCTCGAGAAGATGAGCGCGATCGCGATGAGCGACACGACGATCACGGGGCCGACGGCCGCGACGACGAGCGCGGCTGTCACGCGCCGGCGCAGGCCGCGGCGGCGCAGCGGCGCGATGGCCGAGAACGACGCGCCCGGACCGCTGCGGCGCCGCTTGTCGAAGATCGTCGAGAGGCGGTACAGGTTCGACGCGTGGACGTTGTCGCCCGAGCTGGGGCCGCCCGTGGGGTAGCGGCGCGGCTCGGCGGGAGAGCGGAGCTCGCCGGAGATCTTGCTGGGCGTGTCGGACGGGCTCATGGCACGCGCTCCACGCCACGGTAGAGGCCGATCGAAGACGGCTGCACGACGAGACCGCGCACGTTGGCGCGCGTCGCGAAGACGACGTTCGAGTGCGCGAGCGGCACCCACGGCACGTCGGTCGCGAGGATGGCCTGCGCCTGCGAGTAGAGGCGCTCGCGCTCCGTACGATCGGTCGTGCGCTGCGCGACGCCGATGACGTCATGGAACCAGCCGTTGCTGTAAAAGGCGATGTTCGAGGGGCGGCTGCCCGTCGTGTTGTCGGAGTCGAGCAGCGTGTAGAGGAAGTTGTCGGGATCGCCGTTGTCGTTGAACCAGCCGTGCAGCGCGAGATCGTGCTCGCCCGCCCACAGCGCGCGCTGGTGCTCGACGGCGTCGTTGAGGACGATCTCGACGGGGATGCCGACCTCGGCGAGGCAGGTCTTGATGATGGCGGCCACGCGGGCGGGGTCGGGGTTGTACGGCGTTGGCGTCGACGGCGCGTAGAGCTTGAGAGGCACCGTGGGGTGCCACCCGGCCTCCGCGAGCATCTTTCGCGCGCGGTCGGGATCGTACGGGTACGTCACGACGTCGGAGCGCGCGCCCCACACGTTGGGCGGCAGCGGGCCGATGGCCGGCATGCCCACGCCCTGGTACACGAGCTTGACGAGCGCGTCGCGGCGGATCGCCGTCGCGATGGCCCGGCGAATGCGCGGATCGTCGAGGGGCCGCTTCTGCGTGTTCATCGCGAGATAGGAGACGAGCGCCGCGGGCGCCATCGCGAGGCGCAGGTCGGGGTTGAGGCGCACGAGCGGCAGCTCGTCGGGCGCGAGCTGCTCGACGATGTCGGCCGAGCCCGACTCGAGCGCCTGCAGGCGCTGGCGCGAGTCGGGCATGACGAGCAGCACGAGGTAGCGCGTGCGCGCGGCGCGATCCCAGTAGGTCGGGTTGCGCTCGAGCGTGATGCGATCGCCGGGGATCCACTCGACGAAGCGATACGGGCCCGCGCCCACAGGGTGCCGCCCGAAGGCGCTGCCGAGCTTGCGCACGGCCGTGGGCGAGACGATGGCCGCGGGTCCCATCGCGAGGTTCGCGAGGAACGGCGCGTACGGGCGATCGATGTCGAACTGCACGCGCAGCGGCGTGACGGCGCGGACGCGGCGGATGTTGTGGAAGGCGCGCGTCCACACGAAGTCGGCCTCGTGCGCGGGATGGTCGGGGATGAGCTGGCGCTCGAACGAGAACACGACGGCTTCGGCGTTCACGGGCGTGCCGTCTTGGAACGTCACGTCGGGGCGCAGCTGGAACGTCCAGCTCGTGCCGTCGTCGCTCACCGACCAGCTCGTCGCGAGATCGGGCTCGGGCTCGAGGCGGCCGGGCGCGAAGCGCACGAGGCGGCCGTAGACCTGCTCGGCGACCTCGAGCGACTCGATGTCGGTCGCGCGCGCGGGGTCGAGGCTCACGGGCTCGGCCGAGCGCGCGACGACGAGGCGATCGGCGCCCGTCGCCGCGGGCGCGGCGTTGCGCGCGCAGCCGGCCACGAAGAGCGCATCGGCGAGGAGCGTGGCCGCGACGAGCGAGCGGCGCCCGTTCACTTCGGGCTCCGCGCGCCGTGCAAGCGGATGTAGATCTCCTGCTGCTCGAGGCCGTCGACGCGGCGGAGGTCGGCGGCCACGCCCGCATAGTCCTGCGGGGCGATGCGCGACAGGGGCAGCGACGACTCGCGCGTCAGCACGAGGACGTCGACGTCGGACGCCGTGGCGCGCCGGCTGCGCTCCTCGACGAAGCGGTAGGCGCCCTTGCGCTCGACGTGCGCGTCCGAAGGCGAAAGCGGCTCCTCGAGCTTCGCGGCCTTCGGCAGCTCGACGGTGGCCGTCAAGTGAAACGGGACGTCGAACCCGAGCACGAGCGTCGTCGCGCGTCGGGCCTCCGTCGCGAAGCGACGGCCCGGCTGCGAGCGGAAGAACGTCGGCAGCAGCTTCATCTCGTGGTCGCCTTTGACGGCGAGCTGCGGGCTCGTAAACGAGTAGCGCACGCGGACGGGCCGGGCCGGGGCGCCGGGCGCGTCCTTGGGCAACGTCACGTCGAGATCGCGCAGCCGCGCGCCCGGGAACTGCACGCCGAGCCAGCGCTGCTCGAAGTCTTGACGCAATCGCGCGTGATCGGCGCCGAACTTGTCGACGAGATCGGCCCACTCGAGCGCGGGCCACCCCGTGAGCTCCTCGGTCGCGACGGCGGCGCCGCCGCCCTGATCGTCGAGCCGAATCGTGACGTCCACCTGGCGATGGTCCGTCGTCCCGCTGCTGCGCGCCACCCCGAACAGGCCGTCGGCGAGTGCGAGCGTCCGCGCGCCGTCGAGGCTGGGCGGCAGGTATCCGAAGGCGGCGTGGCGCAGGCGCGGATCGACGTACACCGTCGCGCCGGGGTGTTGTTGTAGATCGATCGCGAGGATCGAGTCGCTGAACGCGTCGAGCTCCTCGACGGGCGTGGGCGCGTCAGCCTCGGCGACGAGGCGCGAGCGCGCGAGCACGGGGCGAGCGGGCACGCCGAGCTCGCGCAAGAGCGCGAGCATGAGCGCGAGGCGGTTGCCGCTG
>DATAZS010000165.1:0-14160 GCA_036271915.1 Polyangia bacterium | reverse complement strand
CCGGGGCCACCGCTGCCTTCGCCTTCGGTTGCGGCGGCCATGTGGGCGCCGGCGCCGAGGCAGGCGCCTCGACTTCCTTCGCCGTCGCGACGGACGCGCTGGAGCTCGCTCCTCGCGCTTTCTTGTGACGTGCGCGCGCGGCGTGGTCGTCGCCGGGCGAGGCTTCGCGCAGCGTCGATGGTTGCGCCGCGGGGATCGTCGCCGCCGCTGGCGGCGCGACGGCAGGCGCCGTCGCTGGGGTCGTGCTCGGCTTCGTCGGCGCCGGTGACGCGCTGGTGACAGCGGGCCGCGCGTCTCCCCCCGATCGCGCGACGACGATCGCGCCCACGGCGATCGCGGCGACGGCGACCGCGCCGATCCCGACGCCGCGCCAGCGTCGTTCGCTCGCGGTCGTCGCGCGCGTCGCGAGCGCTTCGCCGGCCGCCGACGAGAAGGTCGTCTCGGCGGCCTTCGCCGGCGCGCTCGGCGCGAGGGTGCCCGCGATCCCGGTGGCGGCGAGCGCGGCCGGCGTCGTCACGGCGCCGATGGGCGCGGGCGCGACGGACCCACCAGCCGCGGTGCCCTCGAAGGCGCGGGAGAACGCGGCGACGCTCTCGAAGCGCTCGCCGGGCTTCTTCGCGAGCGCACGCATCAGCACGGCGTCGACGCCCGCTGGCAGCCCGAGCGCGTGCGCGGCGAGCGGCGACGGCGCCTCGTGCACGACCTGATAGAGCAGCGACGCGATGTTGTCGCCCACGAACGGCGGCCGGCCCGCGAGCAGCTCGTACGCGATGCACGCGAGCGCCCATTGATCCGTCGCGCCGTCGATCTCGTCGACGCGACCCGCGGCCTGCTCGGGCGACATGTAATTCGGCGTGCCCATGACGGCGGCCGCCGCCGTGAGGCGCGTCGTCGCCGCCTTGACCTTGCTGATGCCGAAGTCGACGACCTTTACGAAGTCAGTCTCACCCTCGACGGCGAGCACGAAGACGTTGGCCGGCTTGAGGTCGCGGTGCACGATCCCCTTGCCGTGCGTCGCGGCGAGCGCCGACGCGATCTGTTTGATGATGTGCGCCGCCGCGCCCGCGGGCATTCGCCCTGCGCGCCGAAGGCGGCCCTCGAGGTCCTCGCCCTCGAGGAACTCCATGACGAGGTAGGGCTCGCCCGTGGGCGCCTCGCCAAAGTCGAACACCTGCACGATGTGCGGGTGGCCGAGCTGCGACGTCACCTCGGCCTCGCGTCGGAAGCGCGCGAGCGCCTCGGTGTTCGTCGCGAGCTCGCGCGCCATCAGCTTGACGGCGACGCGCCGGTTGAGGCGCAGGTGGACACCCTCGTAGACGGCGCCCATGCCGCCGCGGCCGATTTCGCGCGTCAGCTGGTACGCGCCGCCGAGCGTCGTGCCGAGGAGTGCTGCCGTCTCAGCCACGCCGTGACCTCATGAGCGTTCAGGTTACTCCCAAGCGCGCGCGGCGTGAACGCCGGCCGCTCGCGCCCGTCATGAGGATCGAGTAGCTTCCCGCCCGAAGCGATGGATCGGCGATTGATGTTTGTGGCTTTGGCGACGCTCGCGGCGTGCTCAGGCGGCGGGACGTCCGACGCAACGACCGCCCCCTCGTGCACGTCGGCCGTCACCAACAAGGGATGCTTCGGCACGTGCGACTCGTGCTCGCTGCTCACGAGCGCTCTGGCGAGCTCGGGCGTCGACGTCGCGCTCAACGCGGGCGACAACGGCGGTAATCCGCGCAGCTGCGACTGGGAGCACCTCGACGCGTCCGGCGTTCCCGACGTGCAGGTCATCGTCGAGTCGAACATCAACGCGCAGACATTCGAGAAGCTCTGTCATCCCGCCAACCACGGCTCGAACGACGCCGGCATCATCGTCACGCCCGCGAGCGGCGTGGGCGACGACGCGTGCTACGTCCAGGCCCAAGGACTGGGCGGTCCGGCCCTCACCTTCCTCAAGGGCTGTTGGGCCTACACGATCTCGATCGTGGGACCGTCGAGTCAGTTCCCTGACGCGACGGTCGAGATGGAGGAAGCGCGCATCGCGAACTTCGTCGTCCCGATGATCTGAGCTCCGGGCGCAACATTCACTCGGTTGGTATCTGCGTGCGCGGCTCGGCCGCTGACCGTTAGCGTCGTCGCCGACGCCGACGGCCCAGCAGCGAGACGCCGACGATTCCGAGCGCGAGCCACGACGCGCGCGGCGAGGAGCCACCGACGCTGCAACCCGAGCTGCTGCTGGGCTTCGTGACGACGCCTGCGCCGGCCGTGCCTCCCGCGCTGCCCGCCGTGCCCGAAGCCCCGGCGCCGCCCGACGTCGCGCCCGCGCTGCCGGTCGCGCCCGCGTTGCCCGACGCCCCGGCGCTGCCGGTCGCGCCCGCGCCGCCCGAAGCGCCGGCGCTGCCGGTCGCGCCCGCGCCGCCCGAAGCGCCGGCGCTGCCTGGCGCGCCCGCGTCGCTGCCGCCCGCACCCGTCGTCACGGCGTCGCCCGCGCCGCCGTCGAGTGCGGCGACGGCGCTCGTCGCGACGCCCGTCGCGCCCCAGAAGACCAGGTAGCCGGCAGGTCCGCGCTCGACCTTGACCGTCGACAGCGTCTTCGCCATGGGCGCGAGCGCGACACCGAAGATGTTGTGGTGGTTGGCTTCGGCGATCGTCGTCGTCTTGGTCCACTTCGCGAGGTCGGGCGCGAGCACGAAGACCTTCGCGTCGGTGGGCGCGTTGTAGAAGTCCGGGATGATCGCGTTCGTGACGTCCGTCGTCGCGTCGGAGTAGGTCAGAGTGATCTTCACGGTCGTGCCGTTGTCGGCGCCGTGGAAGAAGAGGAAAAACTTCGAGTACGTCGCGGACGGGACGGGGAAGGTGAACGTCTCGGGCGGCGTCGCTCCCACCATGGGCTTGACGAGGTGGTTCTGCGGCGACATCGCGTCGGCGGTGTTCGAGAAGCTCAGCACGACGTCGGGGTGGTCTGCGTCGGCGGGGAAGTGCCCGTCGTCGGGCAGAGCGTTCGCGACGTTGGACGGCGACTTCATCATGGCGACGGCCTTCGTCGCGAACCCGTTCTGCGCGCCCGTGCCGACGTCGCCGTTGCCGCCGTCGATCGCCAACGTGAACGGCACGATCGTACCGTTCGTGAGCGTGAAGACGCTGCGCGTGTCGAGCAGGCCCGCCAGCGGGATCTGGACCGTCGTGTCGGCGTGCGCGGCGCTCGCGCCGAGCGCGAGGAGAAGGGCAGCCGCAGTCGTGATCGTCGCGCGCTCGAGTCTCGTCATTCGGGTCCTCCGCATGTGGACGGTATGTTCGCTTCAAATGGCCGCGCTGACCAGTGCGCGCGGCGCGCACCGATGCAACGCGTTCAGCTAGTGCTTGAACGGGGTGGATGGCTCGTTGGCCTCGAGGACACGCAGCACGTTCCCGCTCAGGATCTTGTCGACGTCGCCCGCCGAGAACCCGCGCGCGCGCAGCGCGGCCGTGAGCGCGGGCAGCTTGCTGACGTCCTCGAGGCCGACGGGGAAGGCGGGCATGCCGTCGAAGTCGCTGCCGAGGCAGGTGTGCTCGACGCCCGCGACCTTCGCGACGTGCTCGAGGTGATCGACGAGCCGCGCGAGCGGCACCTGCGGCGTGAGCGCCGCCGCGTCGGCGCGGATCGCGGGCCATTGCTGCGCGAGCGGGCCAGGGCGATCCTTCTTCCAGATCGCCTTCTCTTTCTCGTGAAAGGCCTCGTCGACGAACGACGAGCCGAAGTTCACGCACACGGCGCCGCCGTTCTTCGCGACGGCCTTCAGCATGGCGTCCGTCATGTTGCGCGGGATGTTCGTGAGCTCGCGCGACGACGAGTGCGACGCGAGCACGGGCTTGTCGCTCGCGCGCACGGCGTCCCAGAAGGTCGCGTCCGAGACGTGCGACACGTCGACGACGACGCCGAGGCGGTTCATCTCGGCGACGACCTGCCGCCCGAACGGCGTGAGGCCGCGGATGTCGCCGTCGTCGCCCGACGAGCCGCCGAGGTCGTTGCTGACCGACCACGTGAGCGTCATGTAACGAACGCCGCGGCGCGCGAGCGCGTCGAGGCGTGCGAGTTGCGTCTTCTCGTCGGCGGGCCCGAGGACGTGTCCGCCCTCCACGCCGAGCAGCATGCTCATGACGCCCGCGTGGGCGTTCGCGCGCACGTCGGCCGCCGTGCGCGCGAGGCGCAGGCGCTTCGGGTTCGCCTGCGCGAGGCGCTCGAGCGCGTCGATCTGGTGCGTGGCTTCCTTGTAGAAGTCCGCCGGCTTGAACTGCTGGGGCAGCACGAAGATCGAGAAGAACTGCGCGCTCAAGCCGCCCTTCGCCGCCTTCACGAGATCGAGGTTCAGCGTCGGCTGCGCGCGCGTGATGTCGACGCCGCCGTAGACGATCGCCTGCGTCGTGTCGGCGTGCGTGTCGACGATGAGGCTGCGCGCTGGCTCGGCCGTGGGCGCCGTCGCCATCAGCGCGAGTGCGAGGACCGCGAGCGCTCCCATGGCGGGACCATACTCCGACGCGCGATTTGTACGAAGGGGTCGATGGTCGTGAAAACGCCCGCCTGACGGTGCCGCGACGTTCGCCATCGGCCCCGGCGGCTCGTGGCGCTCGTGATAGGTTTTCGGGGTGCGCGTAGGAAGCGTCGTGGCAGCGAGCGTCGCTCTGCTCGTCGCGCTCGGGTCGAGCGCGCGCGCCGCCGGGTCGACGATCTTGATCTTGGCCGGCGGCCTCGGAGCCGACGAGGATCGCCTGGTCGAGGCGCTGCGCATCTACACGGGCGACGTCGACGGCCGCCTCGTGCTCGCGGGCAAGGCCCCCGCCGTGTCCGAGCCGCGCGCCGTCGAGCAGCTGACGAAGGCCGCGCGGCAGGAGGGCGCCGAGGTCGTCGTGTGGGGCAGCCGCCGCGCCGATGGTCACGCGGTCTTCTATGTGCTCGATGTCGCCGCGCCCGATCTCCGCGAGACCGAGATCGAGCCGCTCGGCGGCGAGCGCGCCGCGGTCGACGTCGCGCTCAAAGTGAGGGCGCTCTTGTTCCGTCGTCGTGAGCGCGCGGCGCCCGCGGACGCGGAGGCGACGCCCCCCGCGCCCGTCGCGCCGTCATCAGCCGTCGTCGAGCCGCTCGCACCTGCGACGGTCGATGTCCCAGCCGTCGTCGCGGCGCCGGTCGTCGGGGCACCCGCGCCCGCCGACGCCGGATCCACCGTCGTCGTCGCGCGCCCGTCCGCCGAGCGTCTCGTGCGGCACCGGCTCGCCCTCTCGGCGGCCTACGAGCTCGTCGTGCCGACCGACAAGACGTGGCTCCGGCACGCGCTGCAGGTCGGGGTCGCCGTGCGGCTCGGCCGCGGCAAGACGTCGCCGCTGTCGCTCTTCGTCGACGGAGCGTGGTCGACGCGGCCCGCGACGACGGCGCACGGCTTCACGGTGACGATGTCCGACGTCCCCATCGGCGCGGGCCTTCTGCTGACGCGCGCGAGCGCGGCGATCAGCGTTTCCGCCGGGCCACGCGCGTGCCTCCATGACTTCGACGTCAGCGCGAGCGACGGCGGCGCGCGCTCGGGCTCGTCGCGCCGGTACGCCGTCGGCCTCGGCGGCGTCGCGCGCGCCGATCTTTCGCTCGCGGCCTACATGAAGGTCTACCTGGGCGCGTCAATCGAAGCCCTGGTTCCAAAACAGCAATTCACGATCGCGGGACAGTCGGCCCTCGACACGGGCGCGATGGTGAGCGGGATCTCGGCCGGTTTCGAGTGGTTGCTTCTCTAGGGTTCTTTCAACAAGATCCGCAGGTCGGGGCACCCAAGTGAAGTCGATGAGCACGCCCGCCAAAGCCCACGCCGTCGCCGAGCTGGCCGCGGACGATCCTTGTCTCGCGGGCTGCCGCGCCGGGCGACCGGAGGCGATCGAGAAGCTGTTTCGGACCTACGCCGGAATGGTCGAGGGCGTCATCGGGCGGCTCGTGGGGCCGACGCCCGACTTCGAGGATCTCGTGCAGACGACGTTCACCGAGGCGCTGGGGAACCTGGGGCGCTTCCGCGGAGAGGCGAAGATCAGCACGTGGCTGTGCGGCATCGCCGTCCACGTCGCGCATCACCACCTGCGCGCCGGCAAGGTACGGCGTCACGTGTCGCTCGAGCTCGTCACCGACGATCGCGCGACGGCGCTGGCCGCGCTCGTCGATCCGAGCGTCGCGGACAAGACGATCGACGGCCGCCGCCTCGCGAGCCGTCTGCACGCGCTGTGCGATCGCATCTCGCCCAAGAAGCGCATCGCGCTCCTGCTGTACGTCATGGAGGATCGGTCCGTCGAGGAGATCGCGGCGCTCATGCGCGCGACGCAGACGGCGACGCGCTCGCGCATGTACTTCGCGCGCCGCGAGCTGCGCAAGCTCATCCGCGCCGACGCCGAGCTGCGCGATCTCGCCGACGGCCTGCTGGGCGCCGTGCCCGAGGGGGAGTCGTGAGCGCCTGCGGGCGGATCGAGCGGCAGCTGCTCGACGTCGTGCGCGGCACGGCGAGCGACGCCGTGCGCCTCGAGGTCGAAGAGCACCTCGAGGAGTGCGCGTCGTGCCGTGAGGCGCGCGCGTCGCTCGGCCTGCTGGGCGCGTTGCGTGCGCAGGCGGCGCCGCGCCTGGGCGCGTCCGCCGAGCGGCGCATCGTCGAGCGGCTCGTCGCGACTGGGGTGCCGCCCACCCGCGCCGCGCTCGCGCCGCGGCGGCCCGCACGCGTCGTGTTCGTCGGGCTCGCCGTCGCCGTGTTGGGCGCGCTCGTCTTCACGGTGGCGCCGCGCGCTCTGCGCCGAGGGCCGGCGCCCTTGGTCGAAGGGCTGAAGCTCGAGGCGACGGAGTCGGGCGTCATCGCCTTCGAGGGCGCGGGCGTGACGTACGGCGGCGGCACGTCGCTGACCTTCCACGCGGCGGCGCGCACGATCGCGATGGCTCACGGCGAGGTCGAGGTCGACGTCACCGAGCACCGCGCGCGCCACTTCCGCGTGACGACGCCCAAGTTCATCGTCGAGGTGCTCGGCACGCACTTCGTCGTGACGCCGACGGGCGTGCGCACGCTGCGCGGGCGCGTCCACGTCCTCGATCTCGAGGAGCGCGAGATCGCGGTCGTCGCCGCGGGAGAGTCGTGGACGGCCGCGCCACCGCCGGTCGCCACGGCTCCGGCTCCGTCGGTCGCTCCGACTCCGGTCGCTGCTTCGCCCGTCTCGTCGTCCGCGCTCGTGCCGAGGCCCGTGGTGTCGCGCGCCGCGGCCCGTCCGAGTGTCGACGCGCTCGTCGCCGAGGCGCGCGCCGCGCTGGCCGCGGGCGACGCCGCGCGCGCGCGCACGTTCATCGATCGCGCGGTCGCCGCGGGGCCCGCGCCGTCGGAGCGGCCCGTCGTCGACTTGCTCGGCGCGGACGCGCTGCTCGTCGAGCGTCGTCCCTCGGAGGCCGTCGCCGCTTATCGGGGCGTGCTGCGTCGTCACCCCGACGCGCCCGAGGCCGAGACGGCGTCGTTCGCCGTGGGCCAGCTGCTGTTCGAGAGCGGCGCGCAGCTCGAGGCGGCCGCCGCGCTCGACGACTACGCCGCGCGCTATCCGCACGGGCGGTTCGTGCGCGAGGCCCGCGACCTGCTCGCGCAGATTCGTCCCGCCCCGTGACGTCGTGAGCCGAGCCTTGCTCCTCGCGGCGGCGCTCGCGATCGGCGCCGGCTGCACGCGCACGACGGAGCTCATCGCCCCCGCGGCCGCGGCGTGCGTGGCGCCGGGGCCGATCGTGCGGCTCGGCGGCGCCGACGCCGGCCGGAGCGCGTGCGCGGGCGCCCTCGCCGCGCAGACGGCGCGCTACGCGCTCTGCTCGTGCAAGGACGTCGTGCTGACGGGGAACATCATCGTCAACCCGTTTGGCAGTCCGATGCCTCCTGAGGAGGGCCCATGGCCCGGCGGCCACCCGATCGACGGCCTGTTGCCCCGGAGCTTCTTCGCGGCGCTCGGCACCGACGAGAACTGGCAAGTCTCCGGGCACGCCGACATCCCCGGGACGCTCGTCGTCGCCGGCACGGGCGAGGCGCAGTTCAGCCGGCCCAGCCACGTGCTCGGCAACGCGCGCTTCGCAGGGGCGCTGCTCCCGGCGTCCGCCCTTTGGATCTCGGGCGACGCCTTCGCCGACGGTGACGTCACGGGCGGCGTCGCCGTGGACGGGACGCTGCACGTGCCCGCGGCGGCCACCGTCGCCGCGAGCGTGTCGGCGCGCGCGATCACGCGTGAGCCCGTCGCCGCCGTCGCGCCGCCGTGTGACTGCGCGGCGGGGCACGTGCTCGACGTCGCCACGGAGGTCTTCGCGCGGCGCACGAACAACGCGAACGCTTTCCTTCCGACCTCGACCGACGTGCTCGCCGACGTCGTGACGTCGCAGTCGCTCACCTGGCCCTGTGGCGAGTACTACCTCGACACGCTGCGCACCGAGGTCGGCGGCGCGCTCGTGCTCGTCATCCGCGGCCACGTCGGGATCTTCGTCGCGGGCGACGTCAACCTCAACGACACGTTCACGGTGATGCTCGACGAGGGCGCGACGCTCGACCTCTTCGTCGCGGGCTCGTTGTTCACGACGGGGCAGGTCTTCGGCTCGCAGACGTCGCCCGCGCACGTGCGCCTGTGGGTCGGCGGACCGACGGTTTCGCTGCCGGCGCACAGCCAGTTCGGCGCGTTCGTGTACGCGCCTGGTGCCGTGTTCTCGGCGGGCGCGGACCTGACGTTCTCGGGGAGCTTGTTCGTGAACAAGCTGTCGGTCATCGGCGACGTCCACATCGACTACGACCGCGCGCTCACGCTCGCGGGCGACGAGTGTGGCGTGCCCGCGCCCGCCGCCGTCGAGTGAGGCTCAGGCGCCCTTCACGAGCCCGTGGCGCAGCAAGCTCTCGGCCGTCGCGACGATCGCGTCCTCGGCCGAGCGCGGCGACCAGCCGAGGAGGCGCCGCGCCTTGCCGCTGGTGGCGTTCTTCATCTTGCCGAGCTCGGACACGCGCGAGCGCATCGCGGGCACGAACGGCGCGGCGGCGCGCACGACCCAGTCGGGCAGCTGCACGGTCGACACGCGCCGCGCCGACGCGCCCAGGCGGCGCCGCAGCACGAGCGCGGCGTCGCGCATCGTGACGAAGTCGCCCGCCGTCGCGAGGAACCGCTCACCGACGGCGGCCGGGCTCGTCATGGCGCGCAGGTGCAGGTCCGCGACGTCGCGCACGTCGACGACGCCGAACGTGAGCCGCGGCAGCACGGGCACGCCGCCTTCGAGCATGCGCGCGAGCAACAAGATCGAGCTCGCGAAGTCGGAGCCGAGCACGGGGCCCAGCACGACGACGGGGTTGACGACGGCGAGCTCGAGCGCGCCGCCCTCACGCGCGAGGAAGTCCCACGCCGCGCGCTCGGCGAGCGTCTTCGACTTCACGTACGCCGTCGGCTCACGGTCGGCGTCGGTCCAGTCCGTCTCGTCGAACGGCTTCGTTCGATCGCCTGGATGCCCATAGCCGATGGCCGCGAACGAAGACGTCAGGACGAGGCGCCGCACGCCGGCCTCGCGCGCGGCGCGCAGCACGCGCAGCGTGCCCTCGCGCGCCGGGATGACGAGGTCGTCCTCGTGCTTGGGTGGCCCGGGCGGGAAGGGTGACGCCATGTGCAGCACGGCCGCACATCCCGCGACGGCCTCGGCCCACCCGCCGTCGTTCGTCAAATCGGCCGCGACGAACGTGAGGCGCGGCCCCGCGTCGACGCCGGCCGCTTTCAGCGCCTCGCGCACGCCGGCCTCGCGCACGAGGCTGCGGACGGTCGCGCGCACCTCGTGCCCTGCGGCGAGCAACTGCAGGATCGTGTGGCCTGCGATGAACCCGGAGCCCCCCGTCACGAGCACGGTCGTCGGCGTCGTCATGGTGGCGAGTCTGCGCCACAACCCGAGACGAAGCGCCGTTCGCGGCGCGCCGATCGGTCACCGCTCATCAACGCTCACCCGACCGGGCCGCGACTCGGTAGGATGCCTCCGCTTTGACGGAGCCCCCGCGCGACTGGACCTCGACGGCCTGGCAGACGCTCCCGCGCCTGGGACACGTCCTCGCCAACATGCGACCGACGCTGTCGGTGTCCGACATCACGGAGCTCGACGATGCGTTTCTGCGCCGGCATGGCGTCGCCGCCTTGCTCTGGGACGTGGACGGCACGCTCATGGCGTATCACGACGGCGGCGTCGCGCCGGAGCTCGCGAGGGCGTTCGCCAACCTGCGCGGAAAGGTCCCGCAGGTGATCCTCTCGAACTGCGGAGACGCTCGGCTCGAGGAGCTCGGCAGGATCTTCGTCGACCTGCCCGTGTTCAAGGGGTATCGGCGGCAGGACAAGTCGTTGGTCTTTCGTTGCCTGCGCGGCGGCGCCGAACGCTGGCTCGAAGGACGGGGTGATACGCGCGCGACGATCCCTCGCCCCCCTGGCCCGTTGGAGGCGCTCAGGAAGCCAAACGCCGAGCTCGTGCGCGCGGCCATCGACGAGCTCGGCGTCGTGACCGATCAGAGCGTCTTCATGGTGGGCGACCAACATCTGACCGACGTCGCCGGTGCCAACCTCGCCGGTATCGGATCGGTGATGGTGCGCACCGTTCGCCCCGAGACCTTCCCGCTCGAGATCCGCTGCCTCCAGCGCGCCGAGCGCGCCTTGTTCCGCTTGCTGTACGGCAGATGACAGAGCGCGACGACGGCGGCGTCGTCAGGTTTCGATCAGCGGAGATCGATCAGCGACCGGGCTTGAATTGGCCGAGGCGAGGTGTGAAAGTGCCGCCGATGTCGCGGCCACCGTTTCGGTCGGAGTCCTCGACCGCGCCGCGCTGCTGGGTGTGCGGCGCCGCGGGCGCCGAGCCTTACAAGGCACGCAGCATCGACCGCGCGCTGGCGCCGGACGATCTCGCCATCACGGACTCGAGCTACGGAACGACGCTCGCGCTGCTCCGCTGCGGCCAGTGCGGCTTCATCTTCGCCGAGGGCGACGACCTGGCCGAGCTGTATGGGCTATACGAGCGACTCAGCGATCCGGGCTACGAGGGCAGTCAGGATTCACGCCTGCTGCAGATGCGGTGGCTCATCGAGCGTGCGCAGCGGGCGCGCCCGGGCGCCAAGACGCTCCTCGACATCGGCGCCGCCGCGGGTCTGCTCGTGAAGCTCGCGCGTGACCAAGGCCTCGACGCCACGGGCGTCGAGCCGAGCCGTGATCTCGTCGCGGCCGCCCGGCGGCTGCACGGCGTCGACCTCGTCCAGGGGACCGTGCCTCATGAGAGCCTGCGCGGGAAGCGCTTCGACATCGTGTTCCTCGCCGACGTCATCGAGCACGTGCCCGATCCCGTCGCGTTGTTGCGCGACGCGCGTGACCTCGTGGCCCCCGGGGGCGTGCTGCTCGTCGTGACCCCGGACGTGGGCAGCGTCGCGCGCCGTCTGCTCGGGCAGCGGTGGTGGCACTTCCGCCTCGCCCACGTCGGCTACTTCGATGCGCGCTCGCTCGGCGAGGCCTGCGCACGCGCGGAGCTCCGGATCGTCGAGCGCTTTCGCGCGAAGTGGTTCTTTCGCGTGAGCTACCTCGCCGAGCGCGTCGTTCGCTACCTCCCGCTCGGCGCCGTCACGAACCTG
Organism: Polyangia bacterium; assembly: GCA_036271915.1. Taxonomy (GTDB): domain Bacteria; phylum Myxococcota_A; class Polyangia; order Fen-1088; family Fen-1088; genus DASZFV01. Next base: position 2,548 of record DATAZS010000165.1, on the reverse strand, counting down.
CTGCGCACGACCGCCTTGGGCCGACGCGTGGGCGCCGGCGTCGTGCCGCTCAACCTGTTCGACTCGTGGGTCTTCGTCTGCGCGCGCGGCGGCGATGACAACTGAGCCCGCGAGGCCGCGTCCGACGCTCGCGGCGCATCTGCAGATCGCGCGCTTCGATCACTGGGTGAAGAACGTCTTCGTCCTGCCGGGCGTCATCGTCGCGCTCGGGCTCGATCCTCGGCCCCTCGGCGGGGTGCTGTTCGTGCGTCTCGCGATCGGGCTGCTCGCGACGGGCTTCGTCGCCTCGAGCAACTATGTGCTCAACGAGCTGCTCGATGGCCGCTCCGACGCAATGCACCCGACGAAGCGCGATCGACCCGTTCCTTCGGGACGCGTCAGCATCCCGCTCGCCTACGCGCAGTGGCTGCTCATGATGGTCATCGGCCTCGCACTCGCCGCGCAGATCGGCCCATCGTTCACGTTCACGATGGCGTGGCTGTGGGTCATGGGCTGCATCTACAACATCCCGCCCGTGCGCTCGAAAGACCTGCCTTACGTCGACGTCCTGTCGGAGGCCATCAACAACCCCATCCGCATGCTCGCCGGGTGGTTCATCGTCGAGCCTCACGCCGTCGCGCCCGCCTCGCTCTTGCTGAGCTACTGGATGGTGGGCTGCTACTTCATGGCCATCAAGCGCTTCTCGGAGTATCGGATGATCGGGAGCGCCGAGCGCGCGAGCTCGTACCGCAAGAGCTTCGCCTACTACGACGAGCGCAAGCTGCTCGTGAGCATCACGTTCTATGCCTCGTCCGCCATGCTGTTCCTCGGCGCGTTCGTCATGCGCTACCGGCTCGAGCTCGTCTTCTCGTTCCCGTTCGTCGCGCTCGTCATGGCCATTTACCTGTCGGTCTCGTTCAAGCACGACAGCGCGGCGCAGGCGCCGGAGAAGCTCTATCGCGAGCCCGCGCTCATGGCGTCGGTCGTCGTCTGCGCCGTCGTCATGACGGCGCTGTGCTTCGTGAGCATCCCCATCCTGCCCCAGATCTTCGCGCCCACAGCGCCCACGAAGAATGGGACGAGGAACGTCGAGACTCACGCCTTGCCGGCCGGCTGAGCGCCGCGACGCGCGCGCGCCATCCAGCTCGCGCCGACCTTGGTGCGACAAAACGCCGCGTTTGACAGCGCGAATGGGTCGGCCGACCATTGCCGTCTTGTTGCCCGGCCCCCTGCACCGGTTGACGCGGCTGAATGAAGATCCAGCCGCGCAGTGGCTGCGGCCCTTCGATCACGCGATCGTGACGGTGAAGGGTTGGATCGCGTGGCTGTGCTACTTCGCCTTCCTCTATGCGGCGCGCACCGTGGTTTGGATCTTCATGGCGAGCTACCTCGACAGCCCCGCGCTCATGGCGATGTTCGGACGGCTGGCCGGGCGCGTCCCGCTGCTCGTCGGCGGCGCGCTCGGCGCCGCGCTCTTGATCCCGATGCGCCGCACGGTCGTGCGGCTTCGCGCGAGCGCGATCGCGAAGATGGCGCGCGACGCCGCGACAGATGCGGCGGTGGCCGTCGATGATCTCTCCGCGCTCGCGGCCGATCCCGACGGACGGATCGTCTCGCTCGTGGGGTGGGTGCGCGGACGCGCGTACGTCGACCGCCTCGTCGACGGCCAGCGCGCAGTGGGGCTCACGCTGCGCTGCCAGGACGGGATGCCCTTCGTGCTCGAGCTCATGCACAACTTCGATCTCGTCGACGAGGCCGGCCACGAGGTCCTCGTCGCGACCGCCGAAGGGCGTCTGTTCGGAGAGAGCAACGTGCGGCTGTCACGCGCGAGCCAGGACGATCGTCAGCTCGTGCTGTCGCTCGATCTTCCCGCGGCGGCCGTCCCCACCGACTGGAACGTCTTCGTCGTGCGCGACGGCGATCCCGTCATGGTCCTGGGCACGAAGACGACGCTGCAGGACTTCACGGCGCTCCAGCGCGACCGTTCGGCGTCGATCACGGCCGTCGCGTCGGTGAAGGGCCGCCCGCTGTTGCTGTTCCCGCTCGCGGCCGAGCGCCGCGAGGTGTGATCGATCAGGGGCTCAGCTAGAGATCGCGGTCAGTGGAGCGCTCGCCGCTCTTTCGGCGCATGGCGACGACGATCCCGAAGATGACGAACGTGAGCCCGAGCGGGCTCGGACTTGGCGAGGTGGCGCAGGCGCATCCGCTCGAGCCCTTTTCGCTGCCGGGCGCGCCGGCCGTCTGCGAAGGAGCGCTCGACCCGGCGGCGCCGCGCGCGTAGCCGCCGGCGTCGGCGGCGATCATCGTCGAACCGCCCGCGCCCGTGGAGGCGGCGTCCGTCCGCGGACCGTCGTCGCTCGCGACGTCCGGGCGCGAGGCCTCGCTTCGGCCTGCATCGCTTTGCCCTGCGTCGACGCCGCCATCGCTCGTTGCGCGCGCGATCAACGTGAACTTCTGAGCGGCGGTCGAGTTGCCGGCCCATTGATCCATCTGCGTCCCCGCCGTCGTGCTCGACGCCGGGTCGTCGAGCGCCATCGCGCTGCTCAAGCTGTAGAACGTGTACGTGCCG
>DATAZS010000164.1:0-3537 GCA_036271915.1 Polyangia bacterium | reverse complement strand
CCTCGTTTTAAGTCCGAGGAAACATCTCTTAGCGACGCGCGCGCTATCTGTCTTGTGTGAACGGCGGGAGTTTTGAAACTGGCGTCCGCAACGGTTAAGACCACCGGTTCAGGCTGCGGCCTGAAGCGATTCGTGGGCGGGCACTGACAGGCGCGGCGCAGTTCGAGGAAGGCATTAAGAGCCTCCTTGTTCCGCGTCGTGGCCGACTTTAGCAGCACGTGCGAGGCTTGCCGCCCCATCGGTCGCGCCGAAGCGAGTTCTTAAGGCGTGCGCTGGCGATCGGCTGTTAGCTGTCGCGCTGCGCGGAACTCGACGGGATAGTCGAATGTCGCCGGCTTGTGCCCGGCGGGCTGCTCGAAGACCACGCCGAGGCCGATGTCGGCGATGCAACGCTCGACGATGTGGCTGCCGATGTTGGACTCGACGATCGATACGTCGTCCACGTCGCCTTTGTCGTTGACAAAGAAGCGCAGCACGAGGCGCGCCCCCGCGCGCGGCGGTCTCCGCCCCAGCCGGTAGCAGTCTTTGATCTCGTTGAAGTGATCGTGGAGCGCGCTCTCGACGTCGGCGGCGTTCAGCGTGCCCTCTTCGCCCGAGACCGTCATCTGCGACGAGGCTTCGTCGTCCGCGTATGTGGCTTGTCGAACGTGAGAAGGCCGGTTCGCGCGCGCGGCGTCGCGCGCCTCTCGAGCCTCGTCACGGCGGCTCGCCTCGTACGAGGCGCAGCCGAGGCCCACCGATCCCATCAGAACCGAGGCGACGAGAGCGGCTCGGAATACGCGCGATCTTGCCATTTGGAAGTTCGAAAAACGCGGAACGGCCATCGACGAACCCGACGAACGCTTCGAGACAACTTAGGTCATCGAGACGTCGAAACGGCTCATTGGCGGGCGTCGACATGCACCGTAGGACCGAACCACGCGTGTCCAGGGCCTTCGTACGTCAAATGTCTAGGGTTAAATGTGTGGCCCGCCTCACGGACGCTGACGCGGCCCCAGCCCTCGCGCCGACCGCGCCGCTCTCGCGCCACCGAAAAAAAGGTGTGCCCCGTCAACCGCGCGGCGAGCCGGCCTTCTGGTCGAGCGCCCTCGCGTTACACTCCGCGCAATCATGGAACGGTGGAACCGCTCGTTCGTAGCGCCGATCTTCGTCCTCACGGCAGCACTGCGGCTCACGCTCGGGATCGTCAACCGCTGGTGGAACGACTACCACATGAGGATCGTCTACAAGATCCTGCTCACGCACCGCATTCCCGTCGCCAATGAATGCTGGGAGTGCCACCACCCCAAGGCCTTTTATCTGACGACGGCTGGCATCGTGAAGCTGCTGTCGCTGCCCTTCGGCAACCCGGCCACGATCGCAGGGCAGCTCCTCAACGTCTTCGTGAGCCTGGCCGGGCTCCTCGTGTTCGCGCAATTCCTCACGAGCCTCGAGATCTCACACCGCACGCGCAACCTCGTCTTCCTGACGGTGGCGCTCAACACGTGCTGGGGCGCCATCAGCGCGCAGGCGACGACCGATTCGTTCGCGATCACCTTCGGCATGATGGCCTTCGTCGCGTCGTATCGGTTCTTCGTCGCGCCGAGCGGCCCGCGTCTGTTCTTGTGCGCGCTGTTCTGCGCGCTCGGCGCCGTGTCGAAGTTCTCGGGCGTCCTCGTGCTGCTGCTCACGATCTTCAACGTCGCGCTCAGCTTCCTTTCCGATCGGCGCGTCGCCGCGCGCAACGCCCTGTGCAGCCGCTGGATCCTGGGCGTGATCCTGCTCCTCGCACCGCTGCCCTGGCTCGGCGGCTACGTCTCGGCGGCGCGGATCACGGGCGATCCGTTGACGATGGGCGTGCCCAAGTACGAGGTGCCGTCATTCTTCGCCAAGACGACGCGCAACCGCCCCGGCATCCAGTCCATCTGGTCCGGCTATTTCACGTTCGACCTCGTCGATGTGCTCGAGCACCCGTACACGAGCAACGGCCAGGCGCCCGAGCCTGCGCACCGCACGTCGTTCTGGAGCCAGCTCTACGGGCGCGCGTTCTACACCCGCTTCGAGTCGTGGCCCGCACAATGGCACGTCCAAAACCGCCTCGTCGACGACGTGGGCCGGGCCGAGCTGCTCCTCGGCCTCTCCGTCGTGCTCGTGACGCTCATCGGCGCGGCGTCTGCCGCGGGCGCGACGCTGCGGAGGCTGCCCACGATCCTGTCACGCCCGCTCGAGGCACGAGAGTACCTCCGCGTCATCTCCCTGACGAGCGCCGGCGCATTCTTGATGTCGCTGTTCAGGGTCACGGCGACGCTGCGCGACTTCGCCGCCATAAAGCCCATGTACCTGCTGCCGGCGCTGTTCGGCTTCGCGGTCCTGTATCTCGAAGGTTGGCAGACCATCGAGGGTCGCTGGCAGCGGTCCTGCGGCGTCCTCGCGACGCTCGTCATCGCCCTCATGCTCTTCCAGGTCGTCGATCTCGCCTGGCTCGTCAGCGATCTGACGCGTATCCACGAGCCCGCGCTGATCGAGCTCTGACGACGCCGCCGGCGCACGCGCCGTGTGTCAGGGCGCGCGGCGCTCGAAGATCACGCCCGACGCGTTCTCGTAGCGCACGGCCCAGCGCGGGTCGGCACGCAGGCGACGCAGGTCGCCCTCCGTCGCCGTCATCATCGCGGGGAGCTTGTCGATCACGATGTAGCGGACGCGCTCCTCCGCCGCGGGGTGACCGCCCGAGAAGCCGTAGGCGAGCGCGACGTCGTGGTCGGACAGCTGCGGGTTCACCGTCCAGCTCGTGAGGAGCGGGCCGTCGTAGGGGACCTTCCGCACGACCTGCCACAGCGCCTTCTCGGCCTCGCCGAACGGCGGCAGCGCGTCGATGTACGCGACGGCGTCGTGCCAGTTGCGTTGGTTCTGGCGGCGATACGGCGACTGACCATATTCGAACTTGTAGGTCTTGGAGGCGATGTTCCCGTAGAGGTAGTTCGACAGCAGCGCCGTCGTGAGCACGTAGGCGACGAGCCCCGCGCGCGACGCGAAGGTCGCGGCGGGCTTGGTCCAAAAGCGCCGCAGCGCCGCGAGCCCCATGAGCAGCATCGCTGGAACGACAGGGGCGCTGTAGTTCATGCCCAAGGTGAAGAAGCCCACGTCGCCCGCGGGGATCTGCAGCAGCAGCGCGGGCAGCGCGATCCACGCCGCGCGCCAGCCGAAGAGCGCGAGGCCGCCCATCCACACGAGCGAGATCGCGGCGTAGTCGAGCTTGACCTCGGTCGTCGACGCGAACACGGCGCCGAGCGGGTCGAGGACGAGCGCGCCCAGCAGGCTCGCGAGGTTGCGGTTGCCGTCGAAGTAGAGGTTGAAGTGATCCTGGCGCGGCTGGCCGCCGAAGTGCGGCATGAGGAAGCCCACGAAGAAGGCCTCGAGCGCGAGCGACGTCACGAGCAGCCCGAGGCCGAGGCGGAAGCGCCGCTTGTCTTCGCCCGAGAACATCCAAAACAGCGCGAGGCCCGCGGCGTAGAGCGGCGCCTCTTCACGGCTGAGCGCCGCGAGCAGCGCGAACGCGCA
>DATAZS010000163.1:0-7186 GCA_036271915.1 Polyangia bacterium | reverse complement strand
GACGCCCATCGAGAGCATGCTGGCCGAGCGCGCGCGAACGCGCCGCCGGGCCCCCATCGAGCTCGCGGCGCGCGAAGAAGATCCCGAAGCGGGCTGGCTGCCGGCGGAGAGCGATGAGCCGTCGCGCGCCGTGCGCGTCGCCGCGAGCGCGGCCGAAGGGCAGCTCGTGCGCGCGTCGGTGCCGCTCTCGCTGTCGGGGTTCACGGCGCGCACGGTGGCCGATCTGACGGAGGAGCTGCGCCCCATGGGCCTCGTGCCGATGCAGGCGGGCGGCGGACGCGCGACGGCGCCGGGCGCGAAGGCGGAGCCGGGGCACGTCGAGCCAGGCTCGGCGATCGGCGTCGAGCTCGTGCGTGGCGACATGAACATGGTGGGCACGGGCACGGTGACGTACATCGACGGCGCGACGGTGCTCGCCTTCGGCCACCCCATGTTCGGCATCGGCGAGTCGTACCTGCCGCTCGTCGACGCGCAGATTCACGCGTTCATGCCCAGTTTGTCGCAGTCGTTCAAGCTGTCGTCGCCGCTGCATGAGATCGGCGTGCTCGTGCAGGACCGCGCGTCGTGCATCATCGGCAACCTCGACGGGCGCACGTCGATGATGCCGATCGCCGTGCACGTCACGGGGCCCGACGGCCGCGAACGCGCCTTCCACGCCGAGGTCGCGCGCAACCGCCGGCTCACGGGCATGCTGGCATCGACCGTCGTCTCGAACGCGATCTCCGACGCCGAGCCGGACGTCACCGACATGGTCGCCACCGTGACGGGCAAGATCGCGATTCACGGGCGCGCGCCGCTCGAGCTGCGCGACGTGCTATTCTCGACGGACGGCATCTCGGGGCACGCGTTGTTCGCGGCGCGCGGCCTGCGCGCGCTCGGCGAGCTCATGTTCAACCCGTTCGAGCCGCTCGTCGTCGATCGCCTCGACGTCGACGTGCGCGTCGCGTTCCGGCGCGACGTCGCCGACATCGTGGGGCTGTCGCTGCCGGGCGACGGCGTGCGCGCGGGGCAGATCGTCCCTGTGCGCGTGACGCTGCGGCCGTACGCGGGCGCCGAGTACGTCGAGACCGTGTCCGTGAAGATCCCGAACGCCGTCGCGGGGCAGGCCGTGCACATCGAGGCGGCGTCGGGCGCCATGGTGCGCCCCGAAGTGCCGGCGCCCGAGACGCTCGCGACCTACATCGACAACCTGGGCAAGTTCTACACGGCGTCGAACATCGTCGTTTCCGTGCAGACGACCGAGGAGTCCGCGTCGCTGCGGGGGCGGCTCATTCAAGATCTGCCAGGGGCGGCCATGGACACGTTGCGCTCCGGCAACGAGACCCGGCGCGCCGACGCGTACCGCGTGGCCGAGCGCACCGTCTTTCAATCGAAGCGGCTCGTCTCGGGTCGCCAGGAGCTGACCGTCGCCGTGCGCGACGACGTGCTCGGCCGCGCCAAATGATCGCACAATCGAGGCCCTCATGATCCGTTCCTCCTTAGTTGTCACCGCGGCGCTCGCGGTCTCGGTCGCGTCCGCGCCAGCGTTCGCCAACGCGACGAAGTTCTTCAACCAAGCGACCTCGAAGGACTTCGAGGAGGGCGAGGCGTCGGGGACGATGGTGCAGCCGACGGGCGAGCTCGTGCCCGGCATGAAGACGAGCCTCGTCGAGGCGCCGTCGGCGTTCACGTGGTGCTCGGCGCTGTCGCGCGACGGCGGCGTCGCGTACTTCGGCGGCGGCGACGAAGGGAAGATCTTCGCCGTCGAGACGAAAGGCGGCAAGGCGGGCGAAAAGGCGCGCCTCGTCGCGACGCTCGACGCCCCGTGGGTCACGGCGCTCGCCGTGCGGCCCGACGGCTCGCTGCTCGCGGGCACGACGCCGGGTGGGCGTTTGTTCTCGATCGATCCGCGCACGGGCGCGACGAAAGAATTCGCGCGTGTCGCAGCCGAGCACGTGTGGGCCATCGTGTACGACGACAAGTCGGCGACGGCGTACGTGGGAACGGGCGCGCCCGGGAAGATCTTCGCCGTCGACGCGCACGGCCAGTCGCGCGCGCTGTGGGACGCGCACGACAAGCACGTCGTCTCGCTCGCGCGCGACGACGATCGCCACCTGCTCGCGGGCACGTCGGACGAGGCGTTCCTGTACCGCGTGGGTCTGGACGGCCACGGCGAGGCGCTGCAGGACTTCGAGGCCGAGGAGGTGCGCGCCGTCGTGCGCGCGGGCGACGCCGTCACGATCGCCGTCAACGACTTCGAGAAGGCCGCGCCGATCTCGTTCGGCCCCGTGGCCGCGAAGGGCACGAAGATCGTCGTCTCGCAGGGCGGCACGCCGTCGTCGGCGGGCGCGCTGCCGCGGCCGGGCGCGCGTAAGTCGAAGGCGGCGCTGTACCGCCTCGAGCGCGACGGGCGCATCGAGCAGATCTTCTCGATCGCCGACGGCTACTTCACGTCGCTCGTCGTCGACGACAAGACGGGAGACGTCTTCGCGGCGACGGGCTCGCAGGGGCGCGTCTACCGCGTGCGCGCCGATCGCACGGCGGCGCTCGCCATCGATCTGCCCGAGCGCCAGGCGCTCACCCTCGTGCGCGCGAACGGCGCGTTCCTCGTGGGCACGGGCGACGTGGGCGCGATCTACCGCGCGCGCGCCGCGACGGGCGGCGAGGCGACGTATCTGTCGAAGGTGCTCGACGCCGAAGCGCGCGCGCAGTTCGGACTGCTGCGCTGGCACGGCTCCAAAGGCGTCTCGATCGAGACGCGCAGCGGGATCACGGCGAAGCCCGACGGCGCGTGGTCTGCCTTCCAGCGCCTCGGCGAGGCGCGCGCGAGCGGCGACGGCGGCGCGGGCCAGATCGCGAGCCCGGCGGCGCGCTACGTGCAGTACCGCGTGACGCTCGCGAACGACGGCGCGCGGCTCACCGATCTGACGCTCGCGTACCTGCCGCAGAACCAGCGCGCGCGCGTGACGGAGTTCACCGCCTCCGACGGCACGGCCGCGGCCGGGACGCCGCCCGTGGCGGGCACGCCCGTCGTGCACGCGCACGCGACCGTCGTCAAGCTGCGCTGGAAGATCGAGAACCTTGACGGCGACGAGCTCGACTATCGCCTCGCGTTCCGCGAGCAGAACGAGGCCGCGTGGCGCCCGCTCGGCGGCCCCGACGCGCTCACGAAGCCCGAGTACGACTGGAACACCGAGGGCGTCGCCGACGGCACGTACATCGTCCGCGTCGTCACGAGCGACGAGCGCGCGCAGCCGCGCGAGCGCGCGCTCGAGTCGACGTACCTGTCGGCGCCCGTGCTCGTCGACAACCGGCGCCCCGAGGTCGCGGGCCTCAGCGCGAAGTACCCGTTCGTGTCGGGCCGCGCGCGCGACGACGCGAGCCCCATCACGCAGATCGAGATGGCCGTCGACGGCGCCGAGTGGCACGAGGTCGCGCCCACCGACGGCATCTGCGACGATCTCGTCGAGGGCTTCACCGTGAAGCTGCCCGCGCTCGCGCCCGGGCCGCACGACGTCACAGTGCGCGCGTGGGACAGCGCCGACAACGTGGGCGCGGCGTCGATCACCGTTCGCCCGACGGGGACGCGATGAACAACGTCGATCCCGCGCTCACGACGCCGCTGCCGCGCGCGCCCGAGGTCGTCCAGATCGAGGTGGGCCTCCTGCAGAACTTCTGCGAAATCTTGTTTTGTCCCGACACGCGGCAGGCCGCGATCGTCGATCCGGCGTGGGAGGTCGATCGCCTCATGAAGGAGTGCGACGCGCGCGGGCTGCGCGTCACGACCGTGCTCGTCACGCACACCCACAACGATCACATCGAGGGCGTGGGCGAGCTCGTCGCGAAGACGGGCGCTGTCGTCGTCGTGAGCCCGCGCGAGGCCAAGAACGTCCGCGGCGACGCGGGCACGTTGATCGACGCGCTCGATGGGCGCGACATCGCGATCGGCCAGTGCGGCGTGCGCGCGCTCGACACGCCGGGGCACACCGTGGGCGGCACCTGCTTCCTGGCCGACGGCTACATCGTCACGGGCGACCTGCTGTTCATCGGCGGCTGCGGGCGCACCGACTTCGCGGGCGGCGACACGTCAGCGATGTGGCGCAGCCTCCAGCGCGTCGCGGCGCTGCCCGAGGAGACGCGCGTCTACCCGGGCCACGACTACGGCGCGACCGCGACCTCGACGATTGGACACGAGCGCGAAACGAACCCGTACCTGCGCTGCCGAACCTTCGAAGAATTTCGCGCGCTGCGGGAACGAAAGCGCGCCTAGCGCATCAGACGTGGGTCCTTGGACTCACTTCTTCGTTTTGTGACGCCGCGGGTGCGCGGCGGCGGCATCGTCCGTCCGCGTGGGCGCCGGGGCTTTCTCCGTCGCCTTTTTGGGCTCGTTGCTGGCGACCTCGGTCATCTCGGCCTTGAGCTTGGCGCGGCCGATGAGCTTGGGCGCGAGCGCGGGCGTCAGCAGGATCTCGATGCGCCGGTTGCGCGCGCGGCCCTTCGGCGTCTTGTTGCTCGCGACGGGGCTCCACTCGCCGTAGCTGCTCGCGACGAGGCGCTGCGGCGGCACGTTCGTCTTCTCGACGAGGAAGCGCACGACAGTGACGGCGCGCGCGGCCGACAGCTCCCAGTTCGTGGGGAACTGCGCCGTGAGCTTGTCGCCGAGCGGCAGGTTGTCGGTGTGGCCCGAGACCTGGATCGTCTTGTCGTCGATTTGGGCCAGCACGGCGCCCACGCGCGCGAGCACGCCCTCGCCGCGCTTCGAGATCGTCGCCTCGCCCGACTCGAACAGCAGCTTGTCGACCAGATCGACGCGCAGCTTGCCGCCGCTCTCCGTGAGGCGAACGTCGCCCTTCGAGATCTCGTCGTGCATTTGTTCCTGCAGCTTGTCGGCCGTGCCCTTGAGCTGCGCGAGCTCGCCCGTCTTCGCCTCGACGTCGCGCGCGAGCGCCTCTTTGGCGACCGTGAGCTCGGCGTTGTCGGCCGTGAGCTTCTCGACCTGCGGCGCGAGCGCGGCGCGCTTCGCCTCGGCCGCGTCGGCGCGCGTCGTCGCCTCGGCGACGGCCGCCTTCGACTTGCCCATCTCGCCCCACATCCACGCGGCGCCGCCGCCCGCGCCCGCGATCACGAGCAGCGTCAGCACCCAGGGCATCTGCGAAGGCGGCCTCAGCGCGCGCGCCAGATTCGGATCGACGTAACCATGGCTCATGGTTTCCCTCCGCGCGGAAACCGTCAGTTTAACCCCGTTGGAGCTCGCCAGTGACCACCGAATCCAGTCCGTCTCAACCGTCTTTTCAACCGTCTTCGTCCGAACGCTTCCTCGTGCTGCTCGTCGCCGCCGTGCAGTTCGTCAACGTCCTCGACTTCATGATGGTGATGCCGCTCGGCCCCGACTTCGCGAAGGGCCTCGGCATCCCGACGTCGAGCCTCGGCATCGTGAGCGGCAGCTACGCCGCGGCCGCCGCGCTCGCGGGCTTCCTGGGCGCGTCGTTCCTCGATCGCTTCGATCGTCGAAAGGCCCTCGCCGTCGCCATCACGGGCCTCGTCGTCGGCACGGCGGCCGGCGCCTTCGCGCAGGGGCTCGGCACGATGATCCTCGCGCGCGTCATCGCGGGCGCCTTCGGCGGCCCCGCGACGGCGATCGCGCTCTCGATCGTCGCCGACGTCGTGCCGCCCGCGCGCCGCGGCCGCGCGATGAGCACCGTCATGGGCGCGTTCTCGATCGCGTCGATCGCGGGCGTGCCGCTCGGCCTGCAGCTCTCGGTGTGGTTCGGCTGGCGCGTGCCGTTCCTCGCCGTCGCGGGCTTCGGCCTCGTCATCATCGTCCTCGCGCTCGGCCGCATGCCGTCGCTCACGGGGCACCTCGACACCGGACACAAGGTGAGGCCGCTCGATCGCATGATCGCGCTGTGGGACGATTCGACGATCCGCCTCGCGCTGCTCACGAACTCGTTGGTCTTCATCACGGCGTTCATGGTGATCCCGAACATCGCGGCGCACCTGCTGCAGAACCTGCACTACCCGCGGCCGCGCCTGTCGCCGGCGTACACCGTGGGCGGCGTCGTGAGCCTCTTCGTGATCCTGGCCGCGGGCCGCGCCGTCGACCGCCGCGGCCCCGTGCTCGTCTCGACGATCGGCACGCTGCTCTACGCCGCCGCGCTCGTGCTGGGCTTCATCGCGCCCGACCGCTTCTTCCACCTGCCCGTCTTCGCGCTGTTCGGCCTCTTCATGGCGGCGATGTCGATGCGCAACATCAGCGTCGGCTCGTTGTCGACGCGCGTCCCGCGCCACGACGAGCGCGCCGGCTACATGTCGCTGCAGTCGATGTCGCAACACCTGTCGTCGGCGCTGGGCGCGTTCCTGTCGTCGCAGCTCCTGCACGACACGCCCGACGGCAGGCTCGCGGGCATCGACACGATCTCGACGCTGTCCCTCGTCCTCGCCTTCGGGCTGCCGCCCCTGCTCGCCGCGATCGTCCGCCGCGTGAACGCCCGCGAGGCGGTCACGGCCGCGGCCGCAGCTGTTCCAGCGGTGAGCTGACTACGGGTCGCCCGGGCAGTACGTGATGTCGGCGCCCGTGCCGCCCGTGCAGGCGTGGTAGCCGCTCTGGTCGTTCCAGTCGTCGTACGCGAAGGCATAGATGTACGGGCAGACCGAGTGTGAGTACGCGGCGTAGACGTTGTACGGCGCCGTCTTGTAGTACGTGCAGTTCTGCGTGTTGTCGCTGCCCGTGCCGTTGGTGGCGTTGCGGTTGACCTTCGCGCAGCAGTACGGCGAGCCGCTCCAGAACGAGCCCGTCGCGCAGCCCAGGATCTTCGCGCCCGATCCCGCCTGCGCGAGCGTGCCGCCCGCCTTGCACATCGGATCGTTGGCGAGCGTCATGGCGGCCGACGCGTCGAGCGACGTGCAGAAGGCCTCTTGCGCGTGCGCGGCGTTGTTGCAGTAGCTGAACATCGAGTTGCACTTGCCGTTGACCGCGTCGAGCAGCTGCGTGGGGCAGCCCTTCACGAGCTCGGCGAGCGGCGCGTAGCACGCCGTGAGGCCGCACGACGCGGGCGGACCCTTGCCGTTGATCTCGAGCGGCAGGCCCATGTAGTCGACGAACGAGAGGTTGTAGTTGAGCGCCTTGCCTGGATCGGCCGTGAGCTCGAAGAACTCGGCCTCGACGCTGCCCGCGCCGCCGGGCGCGGCGTTCTTGTACGCCGTCACG
>DATAZS010000162.1:0-17025 GCA_036271915.1 Polyangia bacterium | reverse complement strand
CGCACCTACTCGCGCGCCGACGACGAGCGGGACAAGACCGTCGACATCTGGCGCGTGCTCGACTGGTCCATCAACATGACGATGAACGAGATCCGCCACCGCGCGCGTCTCGTGAAGGATCTCGACGCCGTGCCGGGCGTGCGCGGCACGGAGACGCGCCTCGGCCAGGTCTTCATCAACCTGCTCGTCAACGCGACGCAGGCGCTCGCGGCCGGCAGCAAAGCCGACCACGAGATCCGCGTCTCGACGATGACGGACTCCGAGGGGCGCGCCGTCATCTGCGTGAGCGACACGGGCCCCGGCATCCCGCCCGACGTCCTCGACCACGTCTTCGAGCCGTTCTTCACGACGAAGCCCACGGGCGTCGGCCTGGGCCTGGGCCTCTTCGTGTGCCACGGCATCATCAAGGGGATGGGCGGCACGTTGACCGCCGAGAGCCCGCCCGGCGCGGGCGCGACCTTCGTCGTGACGCTGCCGCCGGCCGTGGCCGCCACAGACGGTCCCGTCGACGTCACGGCGCCCCCTGTCGTGAAGGCGCGGCGCGCCCGCGTGCTGGCCATCGACGACGAGCCGCAGGTGCTGCGCAGCATCCAGCGCGCGCTCGGCGCGCACGAGGTCGTCGTCGCCGATTGTGGGCGCGAGGCCTTGTCGCGCCTCGCCATCGATTCGGCGTTCGACGTCATCCTGTGCGACCTCATGATGGGCGACATGACGGGCATGGAGCTGCACGCGAAGCTGCGCCAGCGCTCGATCGACCTCGCGGGCCGCATCGTCTTCATGACGGGCGGCGTGTTCACGGACGGCGCGCGCGACTTCCTCGCGGGCGTCTCCAACGTGTGCGTCGAGAAGCCGTTCGATCTCGTGGCGCTGCGAGCCCTGGTCGCCGCCCGGAGCCAGGGCGCGCCCCCGTAGGCGACGCGGCGTAAAAACTCGGCACGGCGCCGGTTTGGCTGTAGACATGAAAGGTGTGACGGTCGGACCGGACACACCCGCCACGCCCCCCGAAGCCCCGCCCGCCAAGTCGGCGTTGCCGGTCGTCGTGGGCTTGCGGGCGCTGCGCGCCTTGCCGCGGCTCGTGTGGCTGCTCGGGCTCGCGAGCCTGCTCAACGACGTCTCGAGCGAGGCGATCTTTCCGTTGCTGCCGATCTTCCTCGCGCAGCTCGGCGCGCCCATGCGCTACCTCGGCCTCGTCGAGGGCAGCGCCGACGCGCTCGCGAGCGTCATCAAGATGCTCGCGGGGCGTCTGTCTGACAAAGGCCCGCGGCGCCTCTTGGTGGCGGGCGGCTACACGCTGCCGGCCATCGCGCGCGCCGGCATCGCGCTCGCCGTCGCGCCTTGGCACGTCCTCGCGGCGCGGCTCGTCGATCGCGCGGGCAAGGGCATCCGCTCGGGGCCGCGCGACGCCATGCTCGCCGACGCCGTCGAGCCCACGGAGCGCGGCCGCGCCTTCGGCCTCAACCGCTCGATGGATCACCTGGGCGCGGCCGTGGGCCCGCTCATCGCGAGCGGCCTCGTCGCGTTCGGCGTGGGGCTGCGCGCGACGTTCATGGTCGCGGCGTTCTTCGGCCTCATGGCGCCCGTGCTGCTGTTCGTGCGCCTGCGCGACGGCGCGCACGCGCCGCACGCCGACGCGGCCACGCCCGCCGCGGGGGGCACGCTGCGGCCCGGGTTCGCGTCGTACCTCGTCGTCTGCGTCCTGTTCGCGCTCGGCAACTCGTCCGACGCCTTCTTGCTCGTGCGCGCGCGCGAGGTGGGCTGGTCCGCCGCCGTGCTGCCCCTGCTGTGGCTCTTCCATCACCTCGTCAAGTCGGCCGCGGCGCTGCCGGGCGGCGCGCTGTCGGATCGCCACTCGCGCGCCGTCGTCGTGTCGGCGGGGTGGGTCGCCTACGCGCTCACGTACCTCGGGTTCGCGTTCGCGACGACGAAGTGGCAGATCGTCGGCCTCTTCCTCGCGTACGCGCTCTATCACGGCCTGGCCGAGGGCGCCGAGCGCGCCATCGTCGCCGACCTCGCCGAGCGCGGCGGCCGCGGCCGCGCCTTCGGCCTGTACCACGGCTTCGTCGGCGTGGCGGCGCTGCCCGCGGGCCTCGCGACGGGGCTCATCTGGGATCGCTGGGGCGCTGCGTGGGCGCTCGGGCTCAACGGCGCGTGCGCGGCGCTCGCGGCCATCGCGCTGGCTTGGCTCGCCTTCGCGGGGCCGCTGCGGCGCGGCCTCGTCGTCGTGGCGGCCAACCCCGTGCGCGTCCTGCCGCGCAACGAATCGTAGCCGTTCCCTATTCGGGCTCGGGCTCGGGCATGGGCTCGCCCACGAGCTTGAGCTGCTCGCGGCGGATGCGCAGCAGCTCGCGCAGGATGATCTGCAGCGTCGCGGCGATGGGCACGGCGACGACGGCGCCCAGGACGCCCGCGAGCTCGCCCAGGAACACGACCGACAACATGACGACGAGCGGGTTGACGTGCACCGTGCGGCGGAAGATGAGCGGGCCGAGGATGTTGCCCTCGATCTGACCGTAGGTGATGAAGTAGATCGCCGCGGCGACGCCGTGCCACGTGCCCTTCGTCGCGAACGCGATGAGGGAGATCAGGCTGCCGACGGCGAGCGGTCCGGCGTATGGAACCATGCTCGAGAGCCCCGCGAGGATGCCGAGGGGAAGGAAGAAGGGCACGCCGTCGATCGCGAGGAAGGTCGTCGTGAGCGTGGCGTTGCAGAGACAGATCAGCATGAGGCCGCCCAGGTAGCCTCCGATCGAGAGGTAGATCTTGTGCGCGACCTCCTCGTAGAGGCCGCGGCGATCGGGGCGCGCCTCGCGCAGCGCCGTCTGCACGAGGCGACCGCCGAAGACCAACATGAAGATCGAGAGGAACGCGATCGTGACGGCGGCGCCCACGGCGGCGAGCACGCCGCCCACGGCGGCGAGCACGGGGCTCGCGGCGCCTTCGAGCAGATGAGGCAGCCGCTGTTGCGTCGAGTCGACCTGCGCGGCGATGTGGAAGTGCTCGTCGAGGCGATGAAAGAGCGCGCCCTCGCGCACGCTGCGCAGGAACCCCGGCAGATCGCTGACCAGCTGTTTGCCCTGCTCGATCGCGGGCGGGATCAGCGTGAAGCCGAACCCGACGAGCACGCCCACGAGCCCGAGGATGACGATCCCGATCGCGAGGCCGCGCGGCAGGCCGCGACGCTCGAGCATGCGCACGAGGTGCTCGAGCGACACGGCGATGAGCAGCGCCGCGCCCACGAGGGCGACGGCGACGAGCGCCTGCGAGAGGGCGTAGATGAAGCCGGCGACGAGCAGCGTGCCGAAGCAGATCGTGAAGACCGTCTTGAACGAGACCTGCGAGGGCTGAATCTCGGGACTGCGCTCGTCGCCCATCGCGCAACCCTAACAGAAGAAAGCGCGCCTATATCGCTTCGTCTCCGGTCTCGCCCGTGCGGATGCGGATGGCCTCGTCGACGGGCAGCACGAAGATCTTGCCGTCACCGATCTTCCCCGTCTTCGCGGCGCCCGTGATCGCTTGCACGGCGTCCATCGCCATCGAGTCCTTCACGACGATCTCGATCCGCACCTTGGGCACGAAGTCCACGACGTAGGACGAGCCGCGGTAGATCTCGGTCTTGCCGCCCGTGCGCCCGAACCCCTTGACCTCCGACACGGTCATGCCGGCGATGCCGATCTGCCGCAGGCGGTCCTTCACCTCGTCGAGCTTGTGCGGCTTTATGATGGCTTCGATCTTTTTCATGTGGGTCTCCCTTAGATCTTCGCGAGCAGCGCGCCGCCCGCGAGCTCGGGCTCGGGCGAATCCTGGCCGTGATAGCCGCCCTCATCCTCGTGGTAGCCGGCCTCGCCGTGGTCGCTGTCGTCGAGCCCGACCTCCTCGCCCTCGACGGTGGGGCGCAGGCCGATCGTGGCCTTGATCGCATAGGCGATGACGACCGTCGCCGTGATCGAGAGGCCCACGGTGAGCCCCATGGCCTTGAGCTGCTCGAGCCAGAGCGTGTGACCGACGACGCCCGCGAGGTTCGTGTTGAGGTTGGCGTTCGCGGCGGGCGTCGCGAAGAAGCCCGTGACGAGCGCGCCCAACGTGCCGCCCACGCCGTGCACGCCGAAGGTGTCGAGCGCGTCGTCGTAGTTGAAGATCGCCTTGAGCTTCGTGACGGCGAGGTAGGGAACGACGGCCGCGAGCAGGCCGATGACGACGGCGCTCGTCGCCGAGACGAAGCCCGCGGCCGGCGTGATGACGACGAGGCCCGCGACGACGCCCGAGCAGAAGCCGAGGATCGTGGGCTTGCCGCGCGTGAGCCACTCGATCGTGGGCCAGGCCGCGCCCGCGATCGCGGCCGCGAGCGTCGTCGTCATGAAGGCGTTCGCCGCGATGACGTCGGACGCGACGGCGCTGCCGGCGTTGAAGCCGTACCAGCCGACCCACAGCATGCCCGTGCCCACCATCGTGAGCGTGAGGCTGTGCGGCAGGAAGGCGCGCTTGCCGAAGCCCGTGCGCTTGCCGAGGATGAGGCACAGCACGAGGGCCGACCAGCCCGACGACATGTGCACGACGGTGCCGCCCGCGAAGTCGATGGCCTTGATGCCGGCCTTGGCGTTCCACACGCCGTTCATGAAGCCGTCGACGCCCCACACCATGTGCGCGAGCGGGAAGTAGACGACGAACATCCACACGAGGACGAAGGCCATGACGGCCGAGTACTTCATGCGCTCGGCGATCGCGCCCACGATGAGGCCGGGCGTGATGATGGCGAACATGAGCTGGTACATCGAGAAGATGTTCTGCGAGACCC
The DNA here is from genome assembly GCA_036271915.1 of Polyangia bacterium. Classification (GTDB taxonomy): domain Bacteria; phylum Myxococcota_A; class Polyangia; order Fen-1088; family Fen-1088; genus DASZFV01. The sequence goes on along the minus strand of DATAZS010000162.1, from coordinate 12,233 downwards.
ACGCGGCGTAGTCACCGTTGGGAGCGCCCGTGACGCCCGTGAGGAACTTGAACTTGAGGCCGCCGAGGAACGGCGTGCCGGGCGCGAACGCGAAGCTGTAGCCTACGGCCCACCACAGCAGCGTCACGAGGCCCGCGCACCCGAGACACTGCGCCATGACCGACAGGATGTTCTTGCGCCGCACGAGCCCGCCGTAGAAGAGCGCGAGCCCCGGCAGCGTCATGAAGAGCACGAGCGCGGACGACGTCATCATCCACGCGTTGTGCCCGGGGCCGGGCGTCGTCGTCATCGCCGTGGGCGTCGTGTTCTTGATGTACGCCTCGAGATCGGCGACGCGGGTCGCGAGATCGGGCTGCGCGGTCGCGGCGGCGCCTTGCGCGAACGCCGTGCTCGCGCCGAGCGCGAACGTCGTGAGGAGCGCCGCGAGGCCTCCCATCGCGATCAAAATCTTCCCCCGGTTGGCGATCCTCATCGTGCTTGGCTCCTGAAAGGTGCGGGCTGGTGGCGCCCGCGCGATTCGCGGGCCGTCGTCGTTCCGGCGCCAGCAGTTAGCAACGGCGATGCCGCGCGCGTGGCCGTTGCGTGCGACGCCGCGGCGCGCTTGGAGAACTATTTTTCGGACACACGACCGATCGCGCGTGGACTCGTCGCGGAAACGATCACGAAACCTCGCGGCAACCTCCAAGACCCAGGCCGGATCGGACGTCTTGCGTTACGCGAGACCGCTTTTGCGTCTTGCAAGGGCCGCGGACGCGGCTAGTCCCGAGTCTTTTCGCGGCGGTACAGCGTCGAAGGGTCGACGCCCAGCAGCTCGGCCGCCTTCTGCTTGCTGCCGCCGACCTTGCGCAGGACGGCCTCGATGTAACGATCCGTGAGCGCGGCGAGGGGCAGGGGCTTCTGCATGAGGACCGACAGCGGATCCTGATCGCGACCGGGGCCGAGGGCGGCCTCGACGTCGGCGAGGCGCGCGAGCGGCGCGTGCGCCGTCACGACCATGCGCTCGACGAGGTTCTCGAGCTGGCGCACGTTGCCGGGCCACCGATACGTCATCATGAAGTCGAGCGCCGCGGGCTCGAAGCCCTGCAGCACGGAGCGCGGCGAGCGGTCGAGGCTCTTGCGCAGGAAGTGCTCGACGAGCAGCGGGAGATCGTCGCTGCGCTCGTGTAGCGCGGGCACGGGCACGCGCAGCACGTCGAGGCGGAAGAACAGATCCTCGCGGAACAGGCCCTGGCCCACGAGCTGCCCGAGATCTTTGTGCGTGGCGGCGATGCAGCGCACGTCGACGGTGCGCACCGTCTCGCTGCCCACGGGGCGGACCTCGCCCGACTGCAGGACGCGCAGGAGTTTGCCCTGCAGCGGCTGCGGAAGATCGCCGACCTCGTCGAGGAACAGCGTGCCGCCTTCGGCTTCGACGAAGAGGCCGCGCCGCGCCTGCGCCGCGCCCGTGAAAGCGCCGCGCGCGTGACCGAACAGCTCGCTCTCGAGCAGGTGCTCGGGCAGCGCCGCGCAGTTGAGCGCGACGAACGGCCGCTCGGCGCGCGGGCCGTCGGCGTGGATCGCGAGCGCGACGAGCTCCTTGCCCGTGCCCGTCTCGCCCGAGATGAGCGCGGGCGAGGCGGCGCTCGCGACGCGCTCGACGAGCGCGCGCAGCTGCTGCATGGGAGGGCTCCCGCCCAGGATCTGGCGGCCCGCGAGGTTCGTGCGCAGCGTGCGGCGCAGCAGCGCGTTCTCGCGCGCGAGGCTGCGCTCGCGCACGGCGCGCTCGACGAGCGCGCGCAGCGCGTGCAGCTCGAAGGGCTTCGTCACGTAGTAGAAGGCGCCGCGGCGCATGGCCTCGACGGCGCTCTCGACGCCGCCGAAGGCCGTCATGACGACCACGGGGACGTCTGGCTCGACGCGCCTCACGGCGTCGAGCACGTCGAGCCCGTCGACGCTCTTCATGCGTAGATCGGTCACGACGACGTCGGTCGGGTCCCTCTGGAACTGCGCGATGGCGGCGGCGCCACCGCTCGCGATCGTCGTCTCGAAGCCGGCGGCCTCGAGATCGAGCGCGACGGTCTCGGCCAGGTCGACGACGTCGTCGACGACGAGCACGCGCATCTTACGCATGCGTCACCGCCCGCCGGTTGGCGACCGTGGGCCACAGCACCGTGACGGTCGTTCCGTCGCCGGGCGCGCTCACGAGGTTGATCTGGCCCGCGTGGTCGCGCACGATGCCGGCCGCGATCGTGAGGCCGAGGCCCGTGCCCTCGCCGCGCTTCTTCGTCGTGAAGAACGGATCGAAGACCGTGTTGACGTGCTCGGCGGCGATGCCCGCGCCGTGATCGACGACGGTGATGCTGACCTCGTTGCGGTCGGTCGCCATGGCCTTCACGTAGACGGCCTGGCCCTTCGGCGAGGCGTCGCACGCGTTGAGCAGCAGGTTGACGAGCACCTGCTGGAGCTGGTCGGGGTCGGCGGCGAGGGCGGGCAGATCGTCGTCGAGCATGACGTGCAGTGATAGATCATTCGCCTCCAGTTTCCACTGCAGAAGTCCGCGGGCCCGCTCGACGGCGACGGCGAGCGGCACGGCGCTGGGCGCGACCGGCTGGCGGCGCGAGAAGTCGAGGAGCTGCCGGATCGTCGACGAGATGTTGTCGATGTGCTTGATGATGATGCGCGCGTCGTCCTTCTGCGCGGCCTCGAGGTGCTGCATGACGCGCTCGGCGCGGCCGCGGATGACGGCGAGCGGGCTGCCGATCTCGTGCGCGATGCCGGCCGAGAGCACGCCCACGGTGATAAGCTTCTCGGCGCGCACGAGCGCCTGCGCGACCTGCAGGCGGCTCTCGAGCACGGCGGCCTTCTTCTGTTGCCGCAAGATGACGCCGCCCACGCCCGCGACGGCGATCGCGGCCGCGAGCGCCGTGACGATGACGCGCGAGATGAGCGAGCGCTCGCGTGCGACGAGCGCCTCGGTCGACGCGACCCACGTCACCGTCCAGGCGCCCGTGGGACGCGAGACGCGCTCGGAGATCTGCACGGCGGGCGCGGGGCCGAGCGTGACGGCGCGCGAGCCGCGCGAGCCGACGTACACGACGCCCGCCGCGGCGCGCGGCAGCGTGCTCGGCACCTTGTCGGAGGGCGCCTGTCGGCAGCCGCCCTTCGTCTCGCAGCCGACCCACACGACGCCGCTCGGATCGGTGACGTAGAGCTGCGCGACGGGCAGCGGCGTCCACGCGACGGCGCCCAAGAACGCCGCGGCGTCGCTCGCGACGACGATGGTGCCACCGCCGCGCACGGGCGTTCCGTACAGCAGGAACGAGCGGTCGCCGTGCCGCGCGGGCGCGCCGAGCGCCGCGGCGCGCGTCACGCTCACGTGCTTGGCGAGCGCGATCGTGGGCGCGACGAGGGCGTCGACGATCTCCTTCGGCTCCGCAGGGTCGGCGGCCAGCACCTGGATCGCGCCGTTCGGGTCGACGAACGTGATGGCGCGGTACTGCGCGACGACGACGGCGAGCGCGTGGAAGGCGCCGTCCCACACGCGCCGTTCGGTGGCGTCGTCGGCCTCGCGCTTGGCGCGCGAGCGCTCGAGCAGATCGGCCAGCATGCGCGCGTCTCGATCGAGCGCGTCGAGCCGCGCCGTGAGCGCCTCGGACGAGGCGTGGACCTGCTGACGCGTCGTGCCCGTGAACTCGTCCATGAGCCGCTCGTGCTCGCGCAGCGCGCTCGAGATCGACAGGCCGAGGACGCCGGCGAGGCAGGCGAGAATGACGAAGATGCTCACGGCGACGCGCCCGGCGATGCTCGTGGAGGTCCGCACGCGCAAGTGCTCCTATTCGTCGACCATGCGGCGGGCTTCTTCGAGCGTCGCGCGCGCGGCGTCGAGCGCGCCGAGGCCGACCTCCGCCTTCGCGAGGTCGACGAGCACGGCGGACCGATCCTCGGCGCCGTCGAGGGCGCGGCGCAGGTGGAGCTGCGCCTGGTGAAAGCGACGCAGCTCGAGGTAGGAGCGCCCGAGCACGAAGTTCGTGAGCCACAGCTCGGGATCGCCGTCGAGGCTGCGCTCGAGCAGGGCGACGGCCTTGTCGACGCGTCCCTCGCGCAGCGCCGCCGTCGCGAGGCGCGCGACGGGCAGCGCGAAGGAGCCGTTTTGCAGCGCGGCCTCCTCGTAGAGCTGACACGCCTCTTCGATGTGACCAGCCGCCTCGGCGAGCTCGCCGAGCCGCTCTTGGGGCGCGCCGAACGAGGGCGCGATTGCGCGCGCGCGCTGCAAGGCCGCGGCGGCGCGGTCGGCGACGCCCGCGTAGCCGAGCCGCAGGCCCATGAGGAACGGCGCGAGGCACGAGCGCGGGTTGAGCTCGGCGGCGCGTTCGAGCGCCTCGATCGAGAGCGTCGCGTCCTCCTCGGTCTCGCCCAGCAGCAGCTCGGGCATGTACGCGCGCGGCGAGGCGCGCCGGGCCTCGGTGAAGAGGCGCCGCGCCTCGACGAGCCGGCCCGCGGTGCGCTCGACGAGGCCGGCCCGCAGCAGCGCCTCGGTCGGACCGTCGCCGAGCGCGACGTAGCGCGAGCCCTCGTACGTCGGCGCGTCGACGAGGGGGGCGCCGCCGTCGCGCGGCGCGAAGGGCAGCCCGAGCTGCGTCGCCGTCGCGAGGTAGAACGCGACGCGATCCCCGACGTGGCGGCGATCGAGGCGCTCGTCGGCGACGTAGCGCGCGGCGGCTTCGGTCACCGTCGCGCGCAGCGCGGGCTCGGCCAGCGCGCGCTCGAGCGCGGCCTCGAGACCGGCGACGTCTCGGTAGAGCAGACCTGTCTGCGCGGGCCGCACGGCGCGGTAGGGCTCGAGATCGGCGCACACGGCCAGCACGCCGTGCGCCGCGTACTCGAGGAAGCGCGCGTCCGAGCGGCAGCGATTGAAGTCCGTGGCCGCGAGCGGAGCGAGGCCGATGTCGAGCCCCTCGAGGAAGCGCGCGTGATCCGCCTCCGTCCCCGGCGGCGTCAGCGTGAGTCGCGACGCAGGCACGGCGCCCAGTGTTTCACGCAGCCAAGGGCCGCCCATGACGGCGACCTCGACCGTCGGATGGCGCTCGACGATCGCGACGAGCGCGGGCGCCATCTCACGCAGGTCCTCGGAGTGGGCCTCTCCGCCGGCCCACCCGATGACGACGCGCCCGCGCGCCCGCGCCGCCGGTGCCGCGGGCGCGTCCCACCGCTGGCTCGGGAAGACGGCGCGCCGCGTGTTGAGCGACGAAAAGCGCTGCTCGAGCGTGGGCGTCGCGAACTGGACGCCGTCGGCGCGCCGCGCGAGGTGCAGCGGCATGCCGCGCGTCACGAGATCGCGCGCGCGCGCCGCGGTCCGCGCGCCGCGCGGCGGCGACAGCAAGTGCGTGCCGACCTCGTAGATCGTCATGCGCTGTCGGCGGCGGCGCGCGTCGAGCACGGGCAGCAGATCGGCATCCGCCGCGTCCGCGAGGACCAGCACGTCGGCGTCGTCGAGCAGGCTCGACTCGGTGAACGCCGGCGACAGCAGCGATCCGCTCACGACGGTGACGCGCTCGAGCTCGCCGAGCGCGCGACACGGCTGCCGCGTGCGATGGACGGCGTCGCGGCCCTCGGGATCGATCGCCGACGTCGCGTGGACGACGAGCAGCGTGGGGCGCGGCGCGGAGGCGCTCACGTTCAAGTCTGCCGGCGCGTGCCGAATTCCTGGGTGCCGCTCCCCGGCGCGGGCGTGCCGCGATCGGTCCCGGGGATGGCCGCCGAGAAGCGCGCCTCCTCCTTCTGGAAGTCTTCGGTGAACAGCTCCTTCATGAGGCGCGCCACGACGGCGGGCGCGCCCGCGACGTGAGGCGCGAGGGCCGCCGCGAAGTCGCCCGCGGTCTGGAACCGCTGCGCCGGATCGGTCTCGAGCGCGCGGCGAACGATCTCGTCGGCGGGGGCGGGCAGGGCGGCGATGCGCGCGAGCTCCTCGGCGCCGGGGCCCGTGGCCGCCTTGACGAGCAGCTCATAGGTCGTGTTGCCGTGATAGAGCACCTCGCCCGTGAGGCAGTAGTACATCACGAGCCCGAGCGAGAAGAGATCGGCGCGCGCGTCGACGTCGATGCCGCGCGCCTGCTCGGGCGACATGAAGCTGACGTTGCCTTTGACGACGCCGTGCTGGGTCTTCGTGACGCGGCCCTCGGCCTTGACGATGCCGAAGTCGAACAGCTTCACCTCGCCGCGCGCCGAGACGAGGATGTTGGCGGGCGAGACGTCGCGGTGGACGATGGCGAGCGGCCGCCCGTTCTCGCCGAGCTTCGTGTGCGAGTACTCGAGCGCCTTGAGCGTCTCGGCCGCGGCGTAATAGACGACGATCGGCGCGAGCGGCTGGCCCGTCCGCTCGACGACGCGTCCCGTGAGCCGCACGAGATCGCGGCCGAGGATGTACTCCTGCGCCATGAAGTACTCGTCGCCCACCTTGCCGAAGTCGAATACGGGGATGATGTTCGAGTGCACGAGCGTCGACGCGAGGTTGGCCTCGTCGATGAACTGCGCGACGACGCTGGGCTCGCGCGCGAGCTCGGCGCGCAGCCGCTTGACGACGAACGTGCGGCGGAAGCCCTCGGCGCCGAACGTCGCGGCCGTGTAGACCTCGGCCATGCCGCCTTCACCCAGGCGATCGAGGAGCGTGTAGCGGCCGAACTGCACGCCCTTGCCGGTCTGGCGGGGTACGCCGTCACCTTGGGCCGGATCCGTCTTGATGAACTCCGTCGCGGCGCTGCCCGACACGGCCGACGACGACAAGGGGCCCGTGCCGGGCGTCGTCGCCGTGGGAACGCTGGCCGCCGTGCCCGGTCGCGCGCTGCCGGACACCATCTCGGCGGTCTGCGTGACGTACACGGGCGCCGCCGGCTTGCGAAAGCCGATGACGAGCGCGAGGAGCGCGAGCACCGCCGCGACGGCCCAGATCGCGCCCTTCGTCGCCGACGCCGTGCTCGCGCTGTCGCTCGCGGCGTCGGCGCCGCTGCCGTACGTCCACATCCAGAGCGACGGCGCGAGCGCGCTCACGGACGCCGCCCAAGAGACGTCGGCGTCGCCGCCCGCGGCCGGTTGCAGCAGCGGGCCGCGCGCCTCGCTGCCGACGAGCGTGCGCAGGAGATCGCGCTGCGGCTCGGCGCCCGTCTGGATGACGGCGTTCTTGCCGTCGGACAGCAGCACGGCGCCGCGCGCCGCCTCCGAGAGCTTGCGCACGGCCGCCTCGTCGATGGGGCGCGCGAGCACGAGCACGAGGGGCGTGCGCCGCTCGGGCAGATCGATGGCGACGGCGGCCGCGGCGTAGGGCCAGCCTTTGCCCATGACGATCTCGGCGACGGCCTCGCGCCGCTCGCGCGCCTCGCGCACGAGCAGGTCGGACGCGAACTCGGCGTTCTTCATGCCCTCGATGACGTCGAGTTTCTCGGTGTCGAAGGCGACGGCGTAGACCTTGAACGCGTTCCGATACGGCTCCCACCACTCTTCGGTGCGGAACAGATCCTGGAGCGTCGCCGCGTCGACGTTGCCGCGGAGCGCGGCGGCGAGCCGCGGGCTGGACGCGGCGTTGTGGGCCTCGAGCTTGAGCTCGCCGACGTGCGCCATGAGGGCGTCGGTGGCGCGCATGCCGGCCGCCTCGGCGGCGCGTCCGGCCTCGCGGCGGATCGTCTGCTCGCGCGCGCCGTCGAGGGCGCGTGAGCCCGCCGTCCCGGCCGCCAGGGCTGCGGCGGCGAAGAGCACGGCGAGGATGCGTCTCACGGCTTGATTCTTCTCCGACGCCGTTCCGCCGTCAACCGACGCGCCCGAGGCACTACGGCGCCGCCAGCAGCTTCTCGCCGTCCGAGATCAGCTGCTCGGTCGCGTGCAGGCGCGCCCAGCCCACGGTGTGCTCGGAGCGCGCGTACAGGTTGTCCTGCTCGCTGCCCGACTCGTCCGTGTTGCTCCCCAGGCGCGCGATGTCGATCCATCCCACGGGGTTGCCCTTCTCGGTGTACTCGACGCGCAGCAACGTCTTGAGCGTGCCGCCCTTCGGCAGCTCGTCCTTACCGAGCGTCTCCGAGGGGAAGAGGCGCCACACCATCTCGGCCCAGTTCTTCGCCATCTGGTCGCGCTTGTCGGGCGCCTTCGGCGGCACGTAGCCCTCGGTCGAGAAGTTGTCGCGGCCGACGTGCAGGAACTCCTTGTGCTTGCCGCCGCCCGAGATCGCGATGCGATCGAACTCCTTCGTGTCGAAGGTGTGCAGGCGCGAGTCGATGAGGCGTTTGCTGTTGCCCAGGTCGATGAGCAGGCCGCGCGGCATGAGGTAGACGCGGCCGTCGCGCGTGTCGCGCAGGAACGCTTCGCCGTTCTGCGCGTTGAGGGCGATGCCGACGTCGTACTTGCGCGTGTCGCCGCGCACGATGAGCTCGAGGTGGCGCGTGGGCGCGTCGAGGCCGAGCTCCTTGAGCTTGTCGCCCGTGATGACGCCGAAGGCGCGCGGCGAGACGAAGGGCGCGAAGCGATCGAGGAGTCGAAGCGCGTCGGCGTTGCCGCGCAGCTCGCGCGTCGGCGGCGGCTCGGGCTTCGTGTCGGGCTTCGGCGCCGCGGGCTCGCTCTGCGTCGCGGGCGGCGTCTTGGCCTTCGGCTCGATGCGCACCCACGCGACGGCCTCGCCGCCCTCGGTGCGTCGCTCGACGCCCAGGATGTTTTCGACGTCCTCGTAGCGGACGTGCGAGACGTCCGCCTTCGAGGCGTCGATGACCGTGACCTCGCCGGGCGCGCGCTCGGGCGCCCGCTGCCACGTGAAGTTCGCCACGATGAGCCCCGCGAGCGCGAGGCCGCCCTGCAGCGCCGCCGACCGGCCGGTCACGAGGCACCTCCCGTCGTCGTGGGTGCGGCGGGCGCGGCGGTTTTGCGGCGTCGCTTCTTCGTCGTCAGGTAGCCGAAACCGAGCACGAGCGCCGGCGCGACGAAGACCGTCGAATAGAACCAGACGACGTCCTGCTTGCGCGTGTGCGTCACGGGGAGATCCATCTCGCTCGACACGAGACCTTGGTAGGCCTCGTCGCCCATGATCCAGTGGAAGACGTCGAGCGTGAGCAGCTCGTTGCCGGGCATGACGATCGCGTCGTCGCTGAAGCAGTCCGAGTCCGCGATGATGAAGGCGCGCGACTGGCCCTTCGAGACGGCGGCCGCGACCTCCCACGCCCGGCGCGTCTCGCCCGGCGGATCGAACTGGAAGTTGCCGTTCTTGTCGGCCCACGTCGCGTAGTGCGCCTTGATGGGCGAGTCGACCTGGATGTCGATGGGACGCCCACGCTTGGCGTCGATCCACCCCGCGCCCGGCAGCACGACGGGCGCGCGCTGACCGATGCGCATCAGCGTCGTCACGGACGGGTGCGACGAGAACGTCGCCGTCACGATGTTCGTGCGGTCGGCGTCCGTGTGCGTGCGCCGCGCGAAGACCTGATCGTTCGCGAGCGTCGTGTCGTGGAACTCGACCTGCAGCGGGTCGAGGATCGCCTTCAGGTCGACGTGGTTCTCGGGATCGAGCGCGACGAGGAGCCGGCCGCCGTTCTTGACGTAGCGGTTCACGGCCGCCGACTCGTCGGGCAGGAACGGCCGCGTCGGCCCGATGATGATGAGGGCCGTCGCCTCCTTGGGGACGTCTTGAATGAGGCCGTCGGAGGCGCCGAACTCGCGGATGTCGTACGACTGGTCCTGCATGACCTCGCGCAGCTTCAGCAGCCCCGACCGCTTGTCGGTGTTGTTGGCCGCCGGCTGCCACGTGCGCTCGCCGTGTCCCACGGTGAAGTAGGCGGCCTTCGTCTGCTTGACGATGACCATGAAGCGCTGCTGCACCTCTTTGTCGAGCGTCTTGAGCGCGTTGCGCGCCGACTCGAGCTGCAGCGGCACGCCGAGCAGCTCGTGCCGCTTGCCGCGCACGAAGGCCAGCGTGCCGTTCGCCGACACGCCGTACTCCTTGGCCTTGAGCGGGTCGATGTCGAAGTCGTAGTGCGTGACCGTGAGCTGCCCCGACTCCTTCGCGAGATCGTTGAGGTAGTTGTCGACCTCTTCGCGCACCTCGTTGCCCTGCGGGAAGAAGGCGGCGATCTCGATGGGGTTGTCGAGCGTGCGGACGATCTTGCGCACGACCTCGCCGGGGCGCGCCGTGCGGAAGTACGCGAAGTCGAACTTGTGGTCGCGCTCCGCCGACACGTAGACGATCGTGAACGCGAAGATCACGGCGAACCCGACGCCCAGGCCCGAGTACATCGCGTCCTTGATGCGGCCCGTCTCGAGGCGCGGCGCCTTGAGCATCTGCGCGTAGGCCATCTCGATGAGCGCGATGGGCCACGCGGCGACGATCCAGATCGCGGGCCACAGCGCGGCGAGGGCCGTCGCGAGCTTGGGCGAGCCGTGCTCGAGCGGCAGGCCGCCGCGCAACGTCGGCAGATCCGACTGCACGAAGTAGAGGATGACGGCGAGCAGGCCGAGCCCGTAGAGCCGAAGCAGCAAGCGCTCCGTGAGCTGCCGGTCGGCGCCCGCGCCCGACGCGCGCCGCGCGCGCGCCGCCATCGCGACGACGACGAGGACGAGGCCCGCGACCGACGCGACGCCTCGCGCGCTGCCCGCGCCGATGGCGCGCTCGCCCACGAAGATCAGCGACATGCCGACGCCCCACAGCGCCGACCAGCGCGCGCTGGGGCCGGGACGTGAAGAGGTTAGCGCCATCGCCGCGCCTCCAGGACCCGCGTCGACGCGAAGAGCGCCAGGTAGATCACGGCGATGTAATAGAAGACGTCACGCAGGTGGACCTGTCCCGCCTGGAACGGCGGGAAGTGCCGCTGCCACAGCGCGAGCGACGTGAAGATGTCGGCGAAAGGACGCTCCGTGACCTTCGCGAGCAGCCAGCAGATCACGAGCGCCGTCACGATGACGCCCGAGAAGATCGCGGCGAGCACCTGCGTGCGCGCGAGCGCCGACCCGAACGTGCCGATCGCGATCGCGGCGCCACCCAGCAGCACGAGGCCGAGGTAGCCGGCCGCCATGTGGCCGATCGACACCTTACCGTTCACGAAGATGAGGGCGGGGATGTACACCGTCGCGAGCGTGATGCCCGACAAGAACACGAACGCCGACAGGAACTTCCCGAGGACGATCTCCCAGTCGTGCACGGGCGACGACGTCAGCAGCACGAGCGTGCCCGTCTGGCGCTCCTCGGCGAACAGCCGCATCGAGATGAACACGCTCGCGATCATCGTGATGCCGCTCGAGATGAAGAAGAAGTTGCTGAGGACCTCGGAGGACAGGCGATCGGGGCCGCCCATGACGAAGGCCTGAAACAGCAGGCCGTCGATGACGAGCACGAGCGCGGCGATGACGTAGCCGGTCATCGAGCGCAGGTAGGACCCGAGCTCACGGCGGGCGATGAGCAGGATGGCGTTCATTGGGGGAGCTCCGGGCGGTCCTTCGTAAGCTGGATGAAGATGTTCTCGAGGCGCGCGGCGCCGCGATCGATGCGCAGCAGGTCGACGCCGTTCTGGACGAGCGCGCGCGCGAGGCGCGGGCGGACATCGGGTGTCGCGCGAAACGACAGCGCCGAGACGCCGTCGCCTTCGCGCAGGATCGTGGCCTCGCCCACGCCGTCGACGGACCGCGCGATCTCGACGGCGCGCGCCGCGGGCGCCGCGACCTCGATCTCGATCGTGCCACCGCCGCCCATGGCCTTCGCGAGATCCTGCTCCGTGCCCTGCGCCACGATCTCGCCGCGCTGGATGACGAGCAGGCGGTCGCAGGTTTGGCTGATCTCCGACAGGATGTGGCTCGACAGCAGGATCGTGTGCGCGCCGCGCAGGTCGCGGATCATGTTGCGCATCTCGACGATCTGCACGGGGTCGAGGCCGCTCGTCGGCTCGTCGAGGATGAGCAGCTTCGGCCGGTGCACGAGCGCCTGCGCGACGCCCACGCGCTGCCGGTAGCCGTGCGACAGACTACTAATGAGGTGATCGTGCTTGTCGCGCGTCGAGGTCTTCCGCTCGGCGTCGTCGACCGCCTGCGCCGTCTCGGACGCGGGCACGCCGCGCAGCTGCGCGACGAACGCCAGGTACCGGCCGACCGTCATCTCATTATAGAGAGGCGGCGTGTCGGGCAGGAAGCCGATGAGGCGCCGCACCGCGTGAGGATCGTGCGCGATGTCGATGCCGTCGACCGTCACGACGCCCGCCGTCGGCAGCAGCACGCACCCCAGCACCTTCAGCGTCGTGCTC
>DATAZS010000161.1:0-3140 GCA_036271915.1 Polyangia bacterium | reverse complement strand
GTGGGCTGACACTCGCACTGTCCGGCCTTCGTGCCGCACGGCACGCGGTTCGGATTCGTGACGAAACCGCCGCCAGCACCGGCTGCGGCGCCGACGCCGGCCGCGCCCGAGACGCCGGCGCTGCCAGAGGTGCCAGCCATGCCCGTCGAGCCGGCGCCGCCGGAGGCGCCCGCGACGCCCGTCGAGCCGGCGCTGCCGGAGGTGCCCGCCACGCCAGAGCTGCCCGCGGTGCCGGGATTCGTTTGCCCCGCCGTTCCCGTGGCGCCGCCCGCGCCGCCGGAGTTTCCAGCGCCCGACGCGCCGGCGCTGCCTGTCTTGCCGACAGGGCTACTGCCGCACGCCGAGGCGACGACGACGATCGAAAAAAGCGTCCAGATTGCTGGTCTGTTCATGGCAGGCGCACCTTTAAGGAAGACATCATCGTAACAATTACGGCTCAGCCTGAGCGCCGGTGGACGCGCGCCGTCATGAGGATGTGCCCCGCGGGCGCCTCTTCTTCGTGCACCTCGAGAACGAACGAGGGCTCGCCGGCGCGCGACGCGAAGGTTGCGACGCGCGCGCCGTCATCGTCGCGCGCGAGCTCCACCTCTTGAAACGAGACGTAACGGCCGAGCCAGGGATCGAGTCCCTTATAGAGGGCCTCTTTGGCGGCGAAAAGGGCGAGCACCTCGCGCGCGCGTTCGCGCGGCGTGAGCGCGTCGACGCGGCGGCGCTCATCGTCCGTCAGCACGCGCTCCGAGATGTCGACGCGCGGCGCCCGCTCGATTTCTACGTCGACGCCCAACGTGACGTCGCCAGCCGCGCGCGCCGCGAGCGCGACGGCCACCGTGCGCTTGTGCGCGATCGATCCCAGAAGCTCCGCCGGCAGCGCGGGCGCGCCCCGCGGCGTAGATGAGATCATCTCGGGCGCGACGGCGCCCAGCTCCGCGAGCGCGGCGCGCATCGCGACGCGACCGCCCGCCCACGTCACGCGCCGCGCGGGCGGCAGCGTGAGCGCGTGCGCGCGCTCAGCGGACGGCAGCGCGGCCGCGAGCGTGGCGACGCCGGCGTCATCGTCCTCGCCGGGCAGCGCGACGCCGACGAGACGCCCGAAGGAGACCGTGCGCGTGAACGCGAGCGTCACGCGATCCCGGCGGCCACGGCGCGCGCGAGGCGCACGAGCGCCACGCTGCCGAGCGCGCGAGCGATTTCGGCGGGCACGCGCCGCACGCGCCACTCGACGCGCCACGTGAGCGAGGCGCCGGGCGCGAGCGTCTCGCACGCGCCCTGCTGCTCGACCTCGACGTAGCGGTGCATCGAGCTCGCGTAGATCTCGATCTGCGCCTCGCCCGGCGCGTGGGCTTCGCGCGCGACAGGCGCGAAGGTCTTGACGAAGAGCGCATCCCCGTCGAGGTGCGCGACCCACCCCTCGCTCGTATCGGCGTAGAGCTTCTGGTGGCCCACGATGACGGCGGCGTCGTGATGAACCCACGTGACGCCGGACTCGTCGCGCGCGGGCAGATCCGACGGCGCGAACGCGCCCGCGCCCGTCGCGAAGAACGTGAGGCCGTTCGGCTGCACGCGCGTGACCTCCCAAGGAGCGACGCTCACGGGCGCGGCCGCCTGGTTGATGACGACGTAAGACAGTACGAACGCGCGCGCGCCGCCATCGGCCTCGACGCGTTTGTCGACGGAGACGCCGAGCGCGGCGCTCGCGGGTCCGCGCAGCACGATGGCTTCGCCGTCGAGCGCGGCGGCGTACGGCGCGCTGTCGATCTCGGCGACGGGCGGCCACCCCCACGCCGACTGTGGGCTGGTCCAGAACGTCGAGCCGTGGTTGATGGCGTCGACCTCGGCCCCCGACAGCAGGTTGCGATCGCCGAGGCGCAGCGCCGTGATGCGCCCGCCGCGCGCCGCGTCCACCTCGAGGCGGACGTCGTCGAGCGTCAGCACGAAGAACGCGCGCTCGGCGCCGTCACCGTCGGGCGCCGCGCGCACGCTCGAGCTCCGTCGGTTACTTGGCCGCGGGCTTGGCGCGCTTGGCCGCGGGGGCCTTCGCCTTGGGCGCGGCGGCCTTCGGGGCCGCCGCCTTGACGCCGGCGGCCGATTGGCGCTTCGCGCGGCGGTCCGAGGCCGCGAGCATGTCGACGAGGCGACCGTTCGAGAAGCTCTCGAGCTTCGTGACGTAGTCCTTGTCCTTGCCGTGGCCCTTGCCGGTGGCGGCGGCGGCGGCGAGCTTGTCATGGCCGCCCTGCTCCTTCACCTTCGTCGCGACGACGTGCAGGCGCAGCAGCTTGGAGTTGGCCGCGCCCAGCAGTCGCTTGCGCAGATCGTCCTTCGACTCATCACCGGCGTCGACGAGGCCGACGAGCTTGTCGACCAACTTGTCCTTACCGCCGAACTCTTCTTTGACCCGAGCGAGCGGGCTGTTGCTAGACATGGTGCGCGTTTCTCCTGAGAAGGGGGCGTATTTACCTCAAAAACGCCCCGAAGGGAAACGACTTTCGCGGACCCTGCCCCGGGCTCCCGCCGCGGCCCGGTGATAGTCTCGCCGGGCCATGCTGCGCCCCGCCGTCGCGTTGTCCATCTTGGTGTCAGTCGTCTCGCTCGCGCCGCCCAGCGCCGCCGCGCCGCCCAGGACGGTGAACCTCGCGGGCGAGTGGAGGTACCTGCCCTACGACGGCGAGGGCAACATGGGCGCCGAGGCCATCGACGACGCCGGCTGGCCCACGATGGCCCTGCCCACGAGCTGGTACCTCATGGGCGGCAAGTCGTATCCCGCGAAGGCGCGCGCGACGGCGCGCCTCATGGACGCGGGCTCGCCCGCCGACCTGCCCGCGCCGCCGAAGGACGTCGGCTTCGACTACGAGGGCACCGTCTGGTTCCGCAAGGCGATCACGTGGGACGGCGCGCCTGGCGTCACGGTGCTCGACCTCGACATGGTCGACTACTACGCCGAGGTGTTCGTGAACGGGGCGTCGGTCGGCAAGCACGAGGGCTACTTCCAGCGCTGGTCGGTCGACGTCTCGAGCGCGCTGCGAAAGGGCAAGAACCTGATCGCCGTCAAGGTGTCGGCGCCCGCGCTCGCTTTCGATCTCGCGCAGCAGTTCCCCATCAGCTGGCCCAAGCAGCAGAACCAGATCAAGGGCGTGTTCGGCTAT
>DATAZS010000160.1:0-11912 GCA_036271915.1 Polyangia bacterium | reverse complement strand
GTCGGGGCGCGCGTCGACGCGCGCGTCTTCGCGTACACGGCCCCGGGCGCCGACACGAGCAGGGCCACGAGAACGATCAACTGCCGCGACCGCTTCATTTCAGCTCCTTGAGGCGCGCCTGCGCGTCGGCGCGCTTGGCGTCGGTCGCGTCGCTCGACTGCGAATATTGCGTGAGGTAGCTCTTGGCCTTCACGGCGTCCTTGTCGAAGTCCATGTAGAGGACGCCCAGATCGAAGAGCGCGGGCGCGTAGTCGTCGTCGATGTCGAGCGCGCGCTCGTAGGCGCGGCGCGCCTCGTCGAGCTTGCCGTCGCCGCGCGCCGCGACGCCCAGCGCGACCTGCGACTCGGCGTCGTTCGGATCGATGCGCACCGCCTCGAGCAGCTCCTCGTGCGCGTGCTTGTAGTCGCCGCAGTCCATGTAGACGACCGCCTTGTTGAGGCGCGCCTGCAGGTACTTCGGATCGAGCTCCGACGCCTTCTGAAAGTTCAGGAATGCCTCCTGGTCACGACCTCGATCGAACGCGACGAGGCCCAGGTTGTTCCAAACGAACGCGCTCTTCGCGTCCAGGTCAGCGGCCTTGCGGAAGGCGGTTTCCGCAAGATCCAGCTTGCCCATTTTATAGTAGGTGAGACCCAGGGCGTTATAGGCAACGACGGTTTGGGCCACGTTTTCCTGGGACGATCCGCCCTGCGCCAGGATCTCGCGCGCCTGTTCGAGCGCGCCGTCGAGGTCGCCAGCCTCACGTAGGACTTGCCCGTACCTCGCCCGCACCTCCGCGTCCTTCGGCGCGGACGCGAGCCACTTCGCGTACACCTTGGCGGCCTTCTGCGGGCGGTGCGCGCGGCGCAACCCCTCGCCGTAGGCCAGGATCGTCTTGCGCGAGCCGGGCTGGACGTCGAGCGCCTTCTCGAAGTCCGCGACGGCCTTGTCGTAGTTGCCGAGCGCCGTCTCGACGACGCCGAGATCGTGCCAGGCCTCGAACAATCTGCCGTCGAGCTGCGTGGCCTTCTCGAAGTGCCCGCGCGCTTCCTTGTAGTGCTTTCTGCCGAGTTTCATGACAGCGACGCCTTGATCGAATTCGGCGGACGCCTCGGGGTTCGCCTTGGGCAACGCGACGACGGTGATGGGCTTCGCGGCGTCGTTGTGTCCGGCGGCGTGCGAGCACGCTGCGGACGCGAAGGCCGCGAGCAGCAGCCAGCGGCGTTTACTGATCACGCCGCACCTCTTCGATCCGGTCGAGCGAAACGCGCGGCTCACCTTCGTGAATGGTCGCGCGCAGCTCGGCCTCCTTCGGATACTCGTTCTCGGCCAGGCGGGACAGCGCCTCGCGGATCTGCTGCGTGTGCTTGTTATAGACGCCGATCTGCAGCGCGCGCGCGTACCCGGACTTGTACGCGTCGATGGCCTTGTCCTCGATGACGACGACGACCTTCTCGAGCTCGTCGCGGTACACCTGCTGCTCGTCTTGGGAGAGATCCTTGGGCACGGGCGCGTTGCGCATGGCCTTCGCGTACGCCTCGTAGCCTTGCCCGATGCGCAGCAGCGCGGCAGTCGCCCACTCGGGCGACTGGTACGTCACGACATCGAGGTAGATCTGCTTCGCTTCCTCGAGGCGCTTGGCCTTCTCCTCGAGCACCTTGGCCAGCTGCTTGGGCTTGCCCGCGATCTTGAGGCGCTCGTAGTCGCGGAAGACGAGCTCGCCCTGGATGTAGCGCGCCTCGGCGGCGTAGTAGGCGACGTCTTCGCCACGCGCGTCGTCCGATTGGCGCTTGTGCTTGTGCTCACCGGCTTTGAACGCCCCGAGCGCCTTGCCCGCGACCTCCTTCGCGCCGCCGTCGTTGCCGGCCTTGAGGTCGGCGTCGGCCTCGCGCGCGAGCGCCTCGACGGTGCGCGCGTCGCTCGGGTAGGCGCGCGTGTACGCCGCGAAGCTCTGCGCGGCCTGGCGATAGTCCTTCTGATCCTCGTGCACGACGGCGATCTGGAAGGCGACGTCCTTGGCGTCGGGCTTGTCCTTGAACCGCTTGCTGTACTCGGCGAAGTGCTTGATGGCGCGATCGTGCTGGCCCAGGCCCTCGCGCAGGACGCCCGCGCTGCGCAGCGCGTCCGCGGCGTGCGTGTTCTGCGGGTACTTCTGCGCGAGCTGCTCGTACAGCGCCGCCGCCTTGTCGTAGTAGGCGATGTTCTCTTCGATGCGCGCCGCCGTGAACAGCGCCTCGGGCGCCTCGGGCGCCGACGGATACTTGTCGGCGAGGGTTTTGTACGCCGAGACGGCATCGTCTTGCTTCTTGGCCTTTTCGAAGACGACGCCCGCGTTGTTGAGCGCCTTGGGCGCGAGCGGCGACTGCGGATACTCCTGCGCGACGCGCTGGTAGAAGGCCGCCGCCTTGTCGTACTGGTTGTCGCTGGCGTACTTCTCGCCCGACTTCATGACGGCGTTGACGACGACCTTGTCGAGGCGGTCCTGCTCGTCGCGCGACGCGAACGCCTTCGTCTTCTTGAGGCGGCGCGCCCACGACTCGATGTTCTCGTAGTCCTTGGCCTTGTTGAGCGCCTCGAGGATGCGATCGCCCGCGACGGCGGCGTTCGGATCGTCGGGGTACTTCTCGACGATGAGGCCGAAGCGCTTGATGGCCTCGTCGTAGTCGCCGTAGTCGAAGAAGAACTGACCGTTCTTGAAGACGACGGTCACGATCTCTTTGTCGTTGGGGAACAGCGTCGCGTAGGTGTCGGCCGCCTCGCCGAATAGTTTGTCGCTCTCCGTGATCTCGCGCTTGCCGCTCGTTTGCGAGACCTTTCGCACCTTCTCGAAGGCGCCCATGGCCTGGAGCAGGGCGTCCTTGTGGTATTTGCCGACGGGCTGCGACTTGCCGACGGCCAGGTACTCGCGCCCCGCCTCGTCGTAGCGCGCGAGCTTGAAATAGAGGATGTCGGCGCGCAGATAGCGCAGCTCGACGGCGTCGGACGCGTCGGGGAAGTTCTGCAGATAGAACGCGTAGCTCTCGGCGGCGCGCGCGTAGCGGTCCTTGTCGACGACGTGGGAGGCCTTCTCGTTGGCCTGCGCCTCGGCGTGCATCGTCTTCGCGAGCGTGCGAATGAGCTCTTCGGCCATCGTGCGCGCGTGCTGCACGGCCTTGGGACGATCCTTGTTGGCGGCGGCCCACGCGCTCTTGCCGCCGTAGTCGCCCGCGAGCTTGCGCATCTGCGCGACGGCCGTCTTCGTGTCGCCGAGCAGCTGGTATGCCTCGACGATCTTGCCGGCGTAGTCGGGCGCCTCGGGGTTGTTGGGATCGAGATCGATGAGCAGCTGATACGCCTCGACGGCGCGCTCGTAGCGGGTCTGATCGAAGACCGTGTCGGCCAGCTGCTTGAGCACCTTCTGCGAGTAGGCCTTGCCGCCGATTTGGGCGAGGAACTCGAAGGCATCGTGCGCGCTCTTCGTGTCGTCCTCGGTGAACAGCTCGACGAGGTAGTCGAGGGCCTGGCCCTGCAGCTCGGCGGCGCGCTTCTGATCGGCCTCCGTGCGTCCCGCCTTCTTCTTGGCGAGGTCGAGGACGTCCTTGAAGCGCATGGCCGACTTCGTCGTGTCACCCAGCTTCCAGTAGCACCACGCCGTCTTGAAGAGCGCGAGGTCGTAGAGCTGCGACTTCGGGTGCTTGAGCACGTGCTCGTACGCCTCGAGCGAGCTCTTGTAGTTTTGCTGCTCGTAGAAGCGATACTCGGCGATCGCCATCCACGCGTCGGCGACGTAGCGAGAGCGCGGGTAGTTGTCGAGGATGGTCTGGAAGTAGCGCACCGACTCGGCCGTCTTGCCCTGATCGCGCAGCGAGAACCCGTACAGGTAGATGACCGTGTCGATCTTGCGGAAGCGCGGGTGCTCGCTGATGAGGCGTTGATAGACTGTCTGCGCGCGCGTCAGATCGACGGTGGGCGGCTTGTGCGGCACGTGCGGGCACTGCGCGTGATCGTCGTGGCACGCCGTGACGGCGGCCTGATACACGCCCATCTTCTCGAGGTAGACGGCCTTCGACTCTTCCCAGTAGAGCTCGGCGAGCTTGTACAGCGCCTCGGCCTCCTCGCGCGACTTGGGCACGTCGCGCAGGTAATCCTCGAGCAGGCGGATCGCCTCGCGGCGCGCCGCCGTGACCTGCTCCTCGCGATCGTCGATCGCCTTTTGCAGGACCGGCGGAATGGTCTTTTCGGCCGTGCCTTGATCGGCGTCGGGCAGGCTCGCGCCCGCCTTGTCGGTCGGCTTGTTGGCGGCCTTCGACGCGAACGCGCCCGCGGGGAACGCGAGCGCGAGCCCCAGCATGCCGGCCGCAAGGCGCGATCTATTTGTAGTTCTCGTATTCATCCGACCAGTACTCGCCCTCGAACGGCCAATACTCCTCGTCGTCGCCCATGAGACCTTCGAGCTGCAGCTGCGCGAACATGTCGGGCGGGTAGCGCCCCTCGCGCAGGTTCGAGATCTCGATCTCGAGCTTCTTCTTCTTGCCGATGACGGCGTCGATCTGCGTGAGGCGCGCCTGGCGCAGCATCTCGCGCAGCCGCGTGTCGAGATCGAGCAGCGCCTGCTCGGCGATCGCGCTCGTCGCGTCGACGAGCCGGGCCCGCAGCGCGCGCGCCTCGACGGACAGCGACTGCGTGCGCTGCGCCTCGTCGGCGTATGGTCCCCGCGGGCTCACGGGCCGCGCCGCGCGCCGCGCCGCCGTCAGCAGATCGCCCACGCGATCCTCCGTCTCGGGATCGCCCTTCGCGAGCGGCTGCAGCGCCTCGACGTCCTTGACGAGCTGCACGGCCTCGGTGGCGTCGCTACCCTTTTCTCTTCCGGTTTGTTTGGCCGTGAGCTCGTCCCACACGGCGATCTGCGCGGGCAGCAGGCCCGCCTCGCGATCGAGCGCGACGATGTCGGCGAAGTAACGATAAAACTTGCCGTCGATCTTGAGCAGCTCGACGACGGGATCGCGCGCGGCGCCGATCTGCTGCTTGCTGAGCAGCCGCTTGTAGAGCACGCGCCGCCGACCCGGATCTTTGAGCAGCGCCGAGACCTCGGCCTCGATGGGCTTGTAGACGCGGACGAGCTCCTCGAGCTCGCCCTTCACGCGATCGAACTGACACGACTTCAGATCGATCATGGCGTGCAGCAACAGCACGTCGGGCGCGAGCGGCGACTTCGGGAAGCTGCGGTCGAACTGGTCGAGGAACGCGCCCGCCGCCTCGTACTCCTGCTTCTGGAACATCGACCATGACGCCTCGAAGAGCGCGTCGGGCAGGCGGTCCGAATCCTCGGGCACGCGGAAGTAGAAGTAGTACGCGTCGTCGTACTTGGCCTGCTCGTGCGAGATGCGGCCGAGCGCGAGGTAGGCGAGATCCTTGATGGCGTAGTAGCGGCCGTCGATGAAGAACGTGAAGCGATCTTGATCGGCCTGCTCGACGATCTCGCACAGCGAGGCGCGCGCGGCGGCATAGTGGCCCTTGCGCGCGTGCGCGAGGCCGCGGAAGTACAGCGCCGCCGCGAAGAAGCGCGACTGGCGATCGACGTTCGCGAAGTGGGCCTCGGCGCCAGGCAGGTCGTTCGCCTCGTAGGCAACCTTGCCGGCGAGGTACTCGTGCTCGGCGTTCGAGTCGCGCGGGAGATCTACATTGGCGCCCTTCAAATCGGCCTCGGCCTTGTCGAGCATCGCGAGCACCGCCACCTGCTCGCGCGTCTCGAGCGCGATGTCGACCATGGCGCGGTAGGCGGGCGCGAAGAAGGGCGACTTCGGGCCGTGCGCGAGCGCGCGCAGGAGGTAACGCTCGGCCGAGGCGTACGCGCCCGCGCGCACGAGCGCGCGCCCCAGCGTGAGCTCGGCGTTGGCGTACTCGGGCGAGTAGGAGAGCTTCGCGAAGCGGTCACCCTCGACGACGCGGAAGAGGAGAGCCGTCGCCACTTCGGCGTTGCCCGTCACGAGATCGTTCTCGGCGTCCACGAGCGTCGCGCGAATGCGCTCGACGGTCGCGGGTTCCTTGTCCTCCGTGAGCACGCCCGCCTTCTCGAGGTCGGACAGGTAGCGCGACATCGGCTCCGGTTTGGGATCTTGCTGGACGAACAGCATCGCCAGCACTGGGAGGAAGATCGTCACGGGGCCCGCATCACTTCTTCAGGGTCTCCGACTCGAGCTCGAGCTCGATGCGCGGCTCGTACTCGGGCAGGCTGCCGTCCTCATCGCCCGTGAGGGCCACCGTCGTGAGCTTGCCGTCGGGCACGACGATCGCGAAGGTCTGCTCGCTCGTGTACCCGAGGCCTTCGATGTCCTTGCCCTTCTTCTTCGTGCCGGGGCGGACCTCGAGCCGCAGCGTGAACGTGTGCGGGCCGGGCTTGCACGGCCGCTCCGCGATCGTGAGCTTGTCGTCCGTCACGGCGTGGTCGCCCGAGTCCCAGATCGTGCCGCCGTCGAGGCGCACCTCGGCGTGGCGGATCTGATAGTCGGGCGCGGCCTTCCAGCGCAGGGACGCGGCGAGGCGCGCGTTGTACAGGCCCTCCTGCACGACCTGCGCGCGCGAGCGCGTGCGGAACAGATCGTCGCGCAGGCGATCGTAGTCGGCGCGCAGCTTTGGTAGATCGATCGACGCGCCGGGTGCCGGCTCCGCGGGCGCCGTCTCGACGGGCTTGGGCGGCGGCGGGGCCTCTGGCGGCGGCGGAGCCGGTGGCGTCGCGTCGCCGGGCTTGTCGTCGTGCGCCGCCGTGTCGTCGGTCGCGGTCGGCTCGGCGGGCGCGTCCGTGTCGTGCGCGGGCGCGCTCGCCGCGGCAGCGGGACGTCGCGCGGTCTTTCGCTTGGGCTTGGCGTGCGCGACCACGGGGAGAGCCATGGCGAGCGCGAGCAGGATGGCGAGGCGACGCATGATCATTCTCCCATCGGCAGGTAGAGGCTGAACCCGAGCGTCGCCGTCAGATCGTTGACGAGCTCCTTGTCGGCGAGCAGTTGCTCACGGAACACGTGGTCGCGCACGTCGACGCGGATCGCATAAGCGTGGCCCAAGAAGAACTTCATGCCGATGCCGCCGTTGCCCGCGAGATCGCTCGACAGCGCCGAGTCGACGACGCCGCCGCCGAGCGCGACGTAGAGATCGAGGTGCGTGATCGAGCCGCCGAGGCGCATCTTGGCGTGCGCGGGGATCCAGATGAGATCGGCGTCGAACGAGAGCTGGCGGCGCGGCTTGCCCTGCAGCAGCGAGAACGTACGCTCGAGCTCGGGGCCGCCCGACGACGTGAGGCGTGTGTAGTTGCCCTGCGCCTCGACGGCGAGGTCCTCGGTCATGTGGTACGCGTAGGCGCCGCCCACCGTCCACGTGCCGTCGAAGAGATCGGAAACGTAGTAACCGCCCTGCACCGTGAGCTCATGGCGGTTCGTCTGCTGGAACAACCGGTCGCGCGTCGTGCGCATCTTCCGCTTCGCAAAGAGGTCCGCTTTGATGTTCTCGTCAACACAAGCGTCTCCTGTTTGATCGGGACCCTGAGAGGGAGCTGTCGCACTCGGCTCCTGCCCACCCTCCCCACCACCCCTCGCTTCGCTCGGCCTCGCCGCGCCCCCGGCGCTCGCTCGGTCCGGCGAAGCCGGACTTCGCTCGGGTTGGTTTGCATCGTCGTTCGGCGCGTCGGCGGCGAAGGCGGGCGCTGCCGTGAGCGTCGCGAGGGCGAGCACGACGGCGACTGTTTTCACAGCACCCAAAAGCCGAGGCCTCCGAGCACGGTGACGTTGTTCGTGATGCGATCGCGGCCGAGCACCTCTTGCGGCAGCAGGAAGTCGCGCACGTCGAGGCGGAACGAGACGTACTTCGCGAGGTAGAGCTTCAGGCCGACGCCCGCCTCCCACGTGAGGCCCAGCACCGAGTCGTCGAACGTGCGGCCCGCGCCCGCGACGGCGAAGAGATCGCCGTGGATGATCGTCTGCTCGGTGAACTTGAACTTCGCGTGGATGGGCGACCACATCATCGAGAAGATTCCCTGCCACGCGATGCTCGGCTGAAAGTGCGTCTCCTTCGAGAACGAGTCGTAGGAGTCCTCGAGGCGGAACTGGATGGGCGAGCGCGTGACGAGCACCTCGAGCCCGAAGTCCTCCGACGGGAAGAACGCGAGCGCGCCGCCGTAGCTGTACGTCGACGACAGCGCGTCGGACGCGTAGAAGCCGCCCACGCCCGACAGCTCGAAGCGGTGCTTCTTGAGGAAGTCGCGTCGCTGGACGCCCTTGCGTCGCCCGCCCGTCGCGTCGCCGTCGAGGCAGGTGAGCGCGTGCAGCGACGACTCGGGGCCGGGCCCGTCGTCCTCGTCTCCCTGGTCGTCACCTTGATCGTCGTTGGAGGCCGGCGCGTCGTCGTCGTCGCCGCTCTTGTCCTCGTCGCCTTTGGTCGCCGCGCCGCCTTCTTGAAACGGGTTCGACACAGCGGTGTCCGCCGTCGGGCCCGCGAGGGCCACGCTCCCGCGAACGAAGCCCAAGCCGAGGGCGAGGGCGAAGACGAAAGTCATGCGCCGCAACGCCGGACAGCGTATCCCCTGTGAAACGAAGTTGGCAAGGTGCGTCCTGTTTCTTTTTCAGTCTTTTACCGACGAGAAAGTGCGATCTTCGCTGAAGAAGGACGCTGCAGAAATGGGCGCGCGTGACGCAACGGCAGGGGCCCATGTGGCGCAACGTGGGACAACCACGGTGGCGCAACGAATTGTGTGTTCGCGCGTCGTCGCCGCGGTTGCGCAACGTCGGGCGGCCATCGTCGTCGCGGTCGCGGCGGCGCTCGCCGCGTGCAGCGCGCCCGCCGCCGTCGACGGTGGCCAGGACGCGAGTCACGAAGCTGACGTCATGCACGCGACGTGCGCTGGCGCCTCGACGTGCGACGGCACGACGGTGCGCGCATGTCGCAAAGGTCAGCTCGCCGAAGCGCTGCAACAGTGCGCGCCTTCGCTGACTTGCAGTCAGGGCCGCTGTATCTCGAGCGATTGCGCGAAGGCCGAGGCGAACCAGGCGTCGCTCGCGGGGTGCACGTTCTACACGTTCGATCTTCAGAACGTGACCGCGGACGACTCGATCCCGACGAGCGTGCTCGTCACGAACCCGGGGCAGGTCGTCGCCAACGCCAGCCTCGAGCGCCGCGAGGCCGGGCTGTGGACGGCCGTCATGACGACGCCCGTTCCGCCCCTGTCGTCCGCGCGCATCGTGCTGTCCGCCCCTCACCTCGAGGGCGGCGGGCTCGAGACGGCCGGCGCGTTCCGGCTCGCGAGCGACGAGCCCGTCATGGCGGCGCACATCCAGAGCGACGACAGCACGGCGCAGGGCTCGTCGAGCACGGGCGGCACGCTGCTGCTACCGGCGCACGTGCTGGGCCGCCGCTATCGTGCGCTCACGTACGTGCAGGTCGCGACGCCGATGATCACCGTGACGACCGGCGCGATGCACGGCGCGGGTCAGCTCGTGATCGTCGGAACACAGGACGCGACGACCGTCACGATCTCGCCCACGGTGGCGGCCCAGCTCGGATCCGTGCCGGGCGCGTCTCCGCCCGCCAAGGACGGCTCGGTCATGCTCACGCTCGAGGACGGCGATCTGTTCCAGCTGTTCAGCACGGCCGACGGCGCCGACCTGAGCGGCACGCAGATCGCCGCCGACAAGCCGATCGCCGTGTTCTCGGGCAACGTCTCGACGACGTACGGTCTGACGGCGACGGGGATCAGCTCACCCGACATGGCGCACGAGCAGCTGCTGCCGGTGTCGTCGTGGAGCACGAGCTACGTCGCGGCCGAGCTGACGCCGCAATCGGGCGTCTGCGACACGACGATCGTGCCCGCGGGCGCGTCGATCTGGCGCATCGTCGCGGATCACGAAGGCACGGACGTCCACTTCACGGCGGGCCCCGACGCCGGGGTGCCGCCGCCCGATCGCACGATCGGACCGAACGAGGTCTTGCAGGTCCAGGTCATCGGGGACTTCGCCGTGACGTCGTCGATGCCCGTGCTCGTCATGCAGGGCATGGACTGCGAGCCGACGCTGTCGTCGGCGGTGCCGACGACCGTGTGGCTCGACGACTATTGGTTCGCCGTGCTGCCGAACTTCGACAACCTCATCGCTGTGGTGCGACGCACGGGGCAGACCGTCTACCTCGACGGGCAGGTGCTGGGAGGCTTCTCGACGAGCGGCGCCGGCTTCGACGTCGCGCGCGTGCACCTCGATCCGTGCCCGCGCGCGGAGGGCGTCTGCACGCACCACCTGCAGGGCCAGTTCGGGTTCACGATGCGCGGCATGGACGTGCAGTGCAGCTACGCGCTCACGGCGCCCACGTGGGTGCCGTGCTCCGAGATGGGGCTCGTGGGCTGCCTCAACTGAGGCGGCGTGGCCGTCGCCGCGTGACCCGGAGGGCGGCCCGCACGAGCCACGGCGCGTGGCGATAGACGAACACGCCGACGCGGCCGTGCGCCGTGATGATGGCCTCGCGCCGCCGCGCCTCGATCGCGGCAACAATCTGGCGCGCGGCCTCGTCGGTGGGCATGCGCAGCCACGCGGGGATGCGTGAGCTGTCGCGGTCGTGCCGTTTTCCCTGGTTGTCGACGCGGCCGATGTCGCTCACGACGAACCCGGGCGACAGCAGCGTCACCGTGACGCCGTCGTCGACGAGCTCGTCGTGCAGCGACTCGGCGAGCGCGCGCACGGCGAACTTGCTCATGGCGTAGGGCGAGACGCCGGGGGTCGGGACGTGGCCCGCGACGCTGCCCATGATGGCGATCCGTCCGCGCGCGCGCTTGATGGCGGGCAGCGCCGCTTGGATCGTGCGCAGCACGCCGAAGACGTTGGTCTCCATCTGGCGGCGGTAGTCGTCGAGCGAGAGGCGATCGAAGCGGCCCGTGACGGCGAAGCCAGCGTTCGCGACGACGACGTCCAGGCCGCCGAACGCGCGCTCCGCCTCGGCGACGGCCGCCTCGATCGATCCGTCGGAAGTGACGTCGACCTCGACGGCGCGCGCGCGCGCGCCGAGCTCGGCGGCCAGCGCGTCGAGGCGCTCGCGCCGGCGCGCCGCGAGGACGAGGTTGGCGCCGCGGGTAGCGAGCGTCCGTGCGACGGCCGCGCCGATGCCCGCCGACGCGCCCGTCACGAGGACGGTCTTACCTTCGAGCACGGGTCAGGCGGTCCCGAGCGCGTCGAGCGCCGCGCGCAGCTGCTCGCGCGTGAAGCCGTCGCGCTTGCGGCGGATGTCGAGGTACAGCAGCACCATCCCAATCGCGGGCAGCGGAAAGAACAGCATCGCGAGGAGCTCGAAGAACAGCGAGCTCACGAAGAGCGCCGACGTCGGCAGCAGCGCGTGCGCGATCACCTTCGCGGCCCAGGTCAGCACGACGAAGACGACGATCATGATGGCGACGCGCAGCCAATCGGCGCTCACGAGCTGGACGCTGCGCTGGAGCGCGGCGCGCCCGCGCCGACCCTCGAGCAGCACGACGGGCGCGACGAACGAGAACAGCAGGCCCAGGATCACGCCCGGGATCGTGAGGAGGACGAACCCGAAGGACGTGACGATGGCGGCGGGGAGCACGGCCGTGAGCAGCGGCGAGAGGCGACGAAGAAGGACCGTCCACGCCTCGGACGAAGAGGGGCTGCGCCCGAACAGGCGCTCGCCCGCGCCGATCACGAGGGCGCCGCTCGTGAGCGGAATGGCGACGCCGTAGATGAAGAAGATCAGCATCTGTCCGACGCCCATCAACACCCACGCCGTGAACGTCGCCATGCCGCCGCCGAGGGCGCCGCTCGCGGCGAAGGCCTCGACGAGCTGAGTGTGCGTCGCCTTGAGCTTCGCGAGCGTCGCGTCGTCGGCGTGACTCTCGTACCCGTGTTGCAGCGCCTGGTTCGAGGACTCGATGGCGAGCTCCTGCTGGGCCTTCGCGTCGACGGCCGCCGTC
>DATAZS010000159.1:0-29822 GCA_036271915.1 Polyangia bacterium | reverse complement strand
ATGGCGCGCATCCCGCCCGCGCGCTCGCCGTTCGTCGCGCCCGATCGACGCGCGCTCACGCCCGAAGAGCGCCGCGGGCTCGCCGTGTTCCGCGACAGCTGCGCGGGGTGCCACGAGCTCGTCGGCGACACGGCGCTCGGCAACGTCGTCCCCGCCCGCGAGCTCGAGCGGCGGCTGCTCGCGGGGCAGGTCGCGCTCACGAGCGCGCCCCTCTACGACGTCGGCACGCCCGTGCTGGGTAAGACGGGCAACAACCCGCCCTCGCTCCGCGGCGTCTGGGACGCGGCGCCGTACTTCAGCGACGGCAGCGCGCGCTCGCTCGAGGACGTCCTGCGCCGAACGGATCCCTCGGCCTCCAAGGTCCATTCACCCGAAAACGCCGAACGGCCTCCGGCGCTATCGCCGGAGGCACGCGTGGCGCTGCTGACCTTCCTGCGCGCGCTCTGATCGAACGGCGCTGATCGTCAGCGAAGGACGGCTACCAGCCGCCCTTTTCGGCCTTCTTGTCGCCAGCGGCGGGCGCCGGGGCGGGGGCGGCCTTGTCGTCCGCCGCTTTGTCCGTCTTGGCCTTCTTTTCTTTCTTCGCCTTGGCGGGCTTCTCGGTCTTCGCGGGGGCGTCGTCGCCCGCCATCACGGGACGCGAGATCAGGAACGCACCGGCGAGCAACATCGCGCAGATCATCTTCATGGGTCGGCTCCTCAGTTGGGGTGAGGCGCCGTTTTAGAACGAAAACGACTGCGCGTGTAGTCCGATCACTCCGCGAACGGGTCGACCCAATGCGCGGCCGATCCGTCGATCGTCTTTGCGGGCGCCTTCGCGGGTGCCTTGCGCACCGGCGCGACAGGCGCGCGCTTGATGATGCGTGGGTGCGGCACCGTCGCCTGAACCGCGACAGGCGGCGCCGCGATCGGCGCCTCGACCGCGGGGACGGCGACGCGCGCCGCGGCCGGCGCCGGCGCTTCGATCATTGGAGGAGGCGCGATCGGCGTCGGCGCGCTCACGGTCGCCATCGCCGCGGGCGAAGCCAGCAGATGTCGCACGGCGGTCCCGATGACGACTCCGCACAGCAGCACGACGCCGCCCAGCGCGACGAGCGCGACGCGCGAGATGCTGATCGGCGGCGTCGAGAAGCCGGCGGAGCCCGTGGGCGCGGCCAGCAACGGCACGTCGATCTGCGAGCTGAAGAGCGGCCGCAGGTCCGGCGCCTGCCACGTGCCCGTCGAGGTCGTCGAATCCTGTGCGTGGCGCCCGCGCTCTCCCGCGTGCATCGGCGCCGTCACGACGACGCCCGCGAGCGGTTGGACGACGCCCTCGCGTCGCTCGAGCTCGTTGTCGTTCTCGTTGTCGACGGCCACGGCCTCCATGCGGAAGGACCCGCGGCCCATGTAGACGATGCTGCTCATCGGCAGCCCGTCGATTTCGTCCCGGTCACTCTGCCCCCCATTGCTCTCCCCCATCTCTTGACTCATCACGGCTGACTCTCTCTTTCTGGTGACTGCGGTGGTGTTGGTGTTGCCGATTATCGGCCGCTCATTTGATACTCCATTTGCGGTCAATGGGGTGTATCTCACTCGCATATTCGCCGTAACATTCGCGTGGCGAGCTGCGTGGCGCGCTACGCGCCCGTGTCAGCATTCTGGCGCCAGGTGCGCAACCGGTTGTGCGGCTCCGCGTCAGCCTGGAGCGTCGAGCGCCGGATCGGCGCGGTCGTCGGGCGCGCCGTTCTCTGGCGCGCGCCGTGCACAGCTCATACGCTGATCTCGAAAGGAGACCAGATTCCATGTCCCGCCCCCTTCGCAGCAGCACCTTCATCGTCCCCGAGCCCAGCAATCTCGTCGATCTCTCGAACGCGGCCGCCGCGGCGACGAAGCCCAAGGCCGACGCGAAGCCGTTCGTGATCGTGCCCACGTCGATGGTCATCGACGTCGACAAGCTCGAACCGCACTGGCACCCGGCGATTGATAAAGCGACCGACTGAGTCGGTCGAGCGGCAAAGCGACCGACTGAGACGCTAGGGCGTCGGCTCGTCGGGCTTCGGGTCGGGCTTCGGGTCGGGCTTCGCGGTCACGGGCTCGATGTCCGGCGCCGCGAGCAGCGCGAGGAACGCCGCCTCGTCGAGCGCGGCGACGCCGAGCTTCGTCGCCTTGTCGAGCTTCGAGCCCGGGCTCTCGCCGACGACGAGGTAGCTCGTCGCGCCCGAAAGGCTGTTCGTGACCTTGCCGCCGAGCGCCTCGAGGCGCGCCTTCGCGACCTCGCGCGACATCGCCGCGAGCGTGCCCGTGATGACGAAGGTCTTGCCCGTGAGCGGACCCGCGAGCTTCTGTCGCGCCTCGACGAGGCGCACACCGGCGCCGCGCAGCTTCTCGAGCAGCGCGCGCACCTCGTCACGATCGAAGAACTCGCGAACGGCCGCCGCGATCACGGTGCCGACGCCGTCGGCCGCCGCGAGCTCCTCGACGGTCGCCGTCGCGACGCGATCGACGGAGCCGAAGGCGTCGGCGAGCACGCGCGCCGCCGACGATCCGACGTGGCGGATGCCGAAGCCGTAGAGCAGCCGATCGATGGGGCGATCCTTCGCGGACGCGATCGCCGCGAGCAGGTTCGAGATCGACTTGTCCTTGAAGCCGGGGATCTGGCCGATTTTTTCGGCGTCGAGGAAGAAGAGGTCGGCGGGATCGTCGACGAGGCCGCGCTCGAGCAGCTCGGTCGCCGTGCGGCCGCCGAGGTGCTCGATGTCCATCGCGCCGCGCGAAGAGAAGTGGACGATGCGCCCGAGCACCTGCGCGGGACACAGCTTGTTCGGACAGCGCGCGACGGCCTCACCCTCCGGGCGCACGATCTCCGTCTCGCACTGCGGGCAATGCGTCGGCATCACGAACGCTTTTTCCGCCCCCGTGCGCAGGCTCGGCACGGCGGCGACGACCTCAGGGATCACCTCACCCGCGCGGCGCACGATCACGGTGTCGCCGATGAGCACGCCCTTGCGCACGACCTCGTCGGCGTTGTGCAGCGTCGCCATCGAGATCGTGACGCCACCCACGCGCACGGGCTCGAGGATCGCGAACGGCGTCACGGCGCCCGTGCGGCCCACGGACACCTGAATGTCGTTCAGCTTCGTCGTTTGCTCTTCGGCGGGGAACTTGTAGGCGATGGCCCAGCGCGGAAACTTCGACGTCGCGCCGAGCTCGTTCTGATCGGCGGTCGCATCGACCTTGATGACGGCGCCGTCGATCTCGTGCTCGAGCGCGTGGCGGCGGTTGCCCATGTCCGCGATGTACGCGCGGACGTCGTCCAACGTCGCGCAGCTCTTGGACTCGGGGTGCGTGCGCAGGCCGTACTCGCGCAGCGTCGCGAGCGTCTCGGAGTACGACGCGAAGCGCTTGTCGTCGACGCGCACGAGCCCGTGGAAATAGATGCTGATGGGGCGCGACGCCGTGATCTTCGGATCCTTCTGCCGCAGCATGCCCGCCGTCGTGTTGCGCGGGTTCGCGAAGCGCGGCTTGCCCGCGGCGTCCTGGTCGGCATTGATGCGATCGAAGTCGACCTTGCGCAGGAAGACCTCGCCGCGCACCTCGAGCCACGGCGGCGGAGCGTCGGTGCGCAGGCGCGGCGGCACGGCGCGGATCGTGCGCACGTTGGGCGTGACGTCCTCGCCGACGGCGCCATCGCCGCGCGTCGCGCCGCGCGTGAGGACGCCGTTCTCGTAGGTCACGGCGATCGAGACGCCGTCGATCTTCGGCTCGCACACGAAGGTCGCGTCGCGGCCGAGACCCTTGCGCACGCGCTCGGCCCAGGCCGTGAGCTCCTCGTCGTCGAAGGCGTTGTCGAGCGAGAGCAGCGTCGACGAGTGGCGCGCGGGCGCGAACAGCGCCGACGGCGTGCCGCCTACGCGCTGCGTGGGCGAGTCGGGCGTCATGAGGACGGGGAACTTGGCCTCGAGCTCGATGAGCTCGCGCAGCAACAGATCGAACTGGCCGTCGGTGATCTCGGGCGCGTCCAGCACGTAGTAGCGGTAGTTGTGGTGTTGCAGGTGGGCGCGCAGCTCTTCGACGCGCGCGCGCGCGGCCGCGAGCTCGTCCTCGGAGGCGTCGTGCATGCCTTCGTTTATCACGCCGCCGCGCGCGTGGCAGCGCCGCGCTTCGGCCCGCGTTCAGTGAACGAGACGCGCGCAGAACGCGAGCGCGGCGGCCGCCATCATGATGGGCACGGCGAGCCACGCGATCGAGAGGTGGCGCGCCTCGAGGGGCGTCATCGCGAGCGTGACCTGCGACGTGAAATCGCCCTCGGGCGCCGCGAAGACGCGCGCACCCGCGTCGATGACCCGCCGCGCGATCTCCGCGGTTCCGTGCGAACGTCGCCGGCGGGGCGCGGCGGCGCTCGGCACGTCGGCCGTCATCTGGCGCGCGAACGCGCGCGACAGCAAGACGGACGGCAGCGGGTGCTTGTAGGGGCGGGGCAAGCTCGACGGCGGCGCGCGATCGGGCGCTTCCTCTGGCACGCGCGTGCCGTGGCGCGCCGTCCCGAGGTCGACGTCGAGCGACAGTCTCGGCACGCCGTCGCGAGGCTCGACGGCGATGCGGCTGATGACGCCGCGCGTGCCCGTGTCGGGCGCTCCGTCGACGACGACGCCGACGTCGGCGTCGAGGCGCAGAAACGGCGGCAGGGCCGTGCTCACACGCATCGTGTGCTCGCCCGCGTCGATGACCGCCTCGCAGCGCAGATCGTGATCGAGGCCCCCCACGCGCAGCTTGATCGCCTGCGCCTCGGGCTGGCGGCTCGCGACGAGACGCTCGATGACGAGGCGGTCAGCCTCCTTGAGATCGACGAACGCCACGGCGATGCCGACGGCGCGCGGGAGCGCGACGAGGCGCACGACGCGCCCGCGCAGGCGCCGCGGGCCCCCG
The DNA here is from genome assembly GCA_036271915.1 of Polyangia bacterium. Lineage (GTDB taxonomy): Bacteria > Myxococcota_A > Polyangia > Fen-1088 > Fen-1088 > DASZFV01. The sequence goes on along the minus strand of DATAZS010000159.1, from coordinate 24,917 downwards.
GGCAGCAACACCGTGCACACGAGCTCGGTGCCGATCTCGCACAGCTCGGAGCACGTGACGTAGATGCCCGCCGGGCCGAGATCGACCGACCGCCCGAACAGCCGGCCGTTGCCGTCGACGCGCGTGAGGCACACGGACTCGTCGTAAGGGATGCGAGGAGAGACACGACGCAGCTGCTTCATCGCCGACCTCCCGAGGGATTGTTTTCGACCGCGCGATCAGTGTCCCACGGCCGACGTTCGGTGGGGCGGGCGAAGCCGCGCCGACCCTCATTTTCGGGGGATTTCGCCTTACATGTCGGGCTCGGTCTCCTGTAGTAACATCTGCGCCGATGGCCTTCGCCCCCGATGAGACCACCCACAGCACCGTCCCCACGCTGGAGACGCCGAAGAACGCCCCCCGGGGCGCGAGCGCGTACCTGGTCGTGATCGCCGGACCCAGCTTCGGTGAGATGTACAAGCTGCGCGGCGATCGCGTCGTGCTCGGCCGCGGCGACAAGACCGACGTGCGCATCGTCGACGACGGCGTGTCGCGCGAGCACGCCGCCATCCAGCGCGAGGGCGGCAAGATCGTGCTCGTCGATCTCGGGTCGACGAACGGCACGTTCTGCAACGGCGTGCGCGTGCCGCGCCAGGAGCTCACGGACGGCGACAAGATCTCGATCGGCGCCGCGACGATCCTGAAGTTCACCTATCAGGATCACATCGACGAGCACTACCAGAAGCAGCTCTTCGAGAGCGCGCTGCGCGACGGCCTCACGAACACGTTCAACCGGCGCTACTTCCTCGACCGCCTGCATGGCGAGCTGCGCTTCGCCGTGCGCCACAGCAAGCCCATCGCGCTGCTGTTCGTCGACATCGATCACTTCAAGAAGATCAACGACACGTACGGCCACCAGGCGGGCGATCAGGTCCTCGCGGGCGTCGCGCGCGTCATGATGACGACGATCCGCGCCGAGGACGTGCTCGCGCGCTACGGCGGGGAAGAGTTCGCCGTCATTTGTCGCGAGATCGAGGTCGACGGCGCCGAGACGCTCGCGAAGCGGCTCGTCGCCGCCGTGTCGCAGAAGCCGTTCGAGTTCGGCGGGCACCAGATCCCCGTCACGATCAGCGTGGGCGCAGCCGTCGACCACGGCCGCAGCGAGCCGCAGGCGCTCATCGCGGCGTCGGACGCGGCCATGTACGAGGCCAAGCGCTCGGGACGCAACCGCGTCTGCATGCACAAAGCGCCTTGATTCTTCGCGTTGCCCGCCCCGCGTTGGTATGGTGGGACGTCGATGAGTGAACGACCGGTGCGTCCGCGACGACTGATTCGGCCGATTTTGAAAGTTGGCGCCGCGTTGTCGCTGGGCGCGATGTCCCTCGCGGGCTGCCGCGGCTCGGGCGGCCTCACGGGGCCGCCGTCGGGCGCGGGAACGGCCGCCGACTCCCAGGGCCGCGCCGGGCCGCCGTCGTCGGGGCCCGTGTCGGCCGAGATCGGGAGTGGGGCGGCCGGCAACGCCGGTGTCGCGCCCGTCCCCGAGCCGACCGAGGGGCGCGTCCTCACGGTGCAGGGCGGGCAAGAGAAGTGGATGGACGCGCAGGCCGCCGTCGCCGCGGGATACACGATCGTCGACCTGTCGGACGACTGGACGCCGTACATCTTCGCGCCGCAGATGGGCCCCGACGGGCAGCCGCTGTCGAACCGCTACCGGCGCATCTTCATCGGCCTCGCGAACGATCAGCTGGACGAGGACGGCGAGCCGCTGGCGCCGGGCGAGAAGAACTACCTCGAGCTGTACGGCATCTTCCCGTCGCTGTCCGTGCTGCGCGCGCGCTTCGTCGCCGACGAGCAGCACCCGTGTCACGACGAGGAGAGCGCCGACGCGCTCGACGCCGTCGAGACGGTGACGTACGTCCCGCCGACCGAGATCGCGAAGGACGCGCGCAAGCTCGCGAAGATTCGCGGGGAGCTCGAGACGGCGCGGCACGACGCGCACCTCGACTCGCTCGACGCGCTCGCGGCGGCGCAGCCCGCGCTCGCGCCCAAGGTGAAGCTCGTGCAGAAGCGCGCCGCCGAGAAGCCGGCCATGGCGGCCGTCGAGCGTCGGCTCGCGTGCGAAGGGCTGCTCGGCCCGAAGTCGCACCACGCGTCGGGCCTCTACGACGACGCCATGCGCCTCGCCGTGCGCAGCTTCCAGCAGAAGCACATGATCTACGAGGCGAACTACCTGCGCCGCAAGACGGTCGAGGCGCTCGCGCGGCCGCTGCTCGACAACGACTACGACGGCTTCCGTCGCGCCATGCAGGAGCGCGTCGTGTCGGGCGCGTCGATCCTCGAGGACGGCTCGACGAAGGCGGGCGATCTCGTGGGCGACTACACGAAGGCGGCGCTCACCGAGCTCGGCCTCGTCGACGCGCCGTCGACGCTCGCGTTCTTCAAGCGTCACCCGGCGGCGCAGTTCAAGAGCCTGCGCGTCGCCGTGAAGCTGCCCGCGCGCCCCGCGTACTACGCCGACCACATGGACCTGTCGATCGTCGTCGATCGCGGCGACATCTGGTACGACCTGCCGTTCGACGACAAGGGCAACTTCCACTACCAGCCGCGCAAGAAGTACCCGACGCTCACGGTCTACACGAAGGTGAACGGCCGGCAGACGGCGCTCGCGCGCTGGCGCACGACGATCGGCAGCTGGCGCGCCGAGCAGGCGAGCGACGGCTACGAGTACTACCGCTACAAGGCATCGGACGTCGGCCCGCGCGTCATCCGCCACGTCGTCTCGGGGCCCGTGTGGATCGCGCCCGCGTCGACGCCCATCCGCACGCTCGTCAAGCACAAGGCCGTCAACGGCAAGTGGATGAAGGTCGTGAACTACGACGAGCTCGGACCTGGATACATGTCCGCCTACGGCGTCGTCGCGGGTTACTTCGTCGTGCCGGGGCAGAACGGGCGTCCTGACTTCGACAACGGCGTGCGCGCGCACGGCTCGTCGGACTACCTCAGCATCTACAGCGCGAACGGCTTCTCGCACGGCTGCCACCGGCTGCCGAACCACCTCGCGATCCGCATGTACTCGTTCATCCTGCAGCACCGGCACATGCGCGTCGTCGGCGACTCGCCCATGGGGTTTTCGCGCCAGTTCTTGTTCGAGGACATGGTGTACGAGATGCGCATCCCGTCGCGCGGCTACGTCTACCAGCTCGATCCGCCGCTGCCCGTCAACGTGCTCGAGGGCAACATCCTCGGCGATCAGAAGACGCCCATCATCGGCTACGTGCCGAAGCCCGGCGTGAAGTATCCGGGGCCGCCCCCGCCCGCGCCCGACAGCCCCGAGGCCAAGGCCGGCGGCGGCGCCGCGCCCGCGGGAGGTGACGAATGAACGCGCGCGGCTGGATCGCGCTCGCGTGCGCGACGTCGTTCGTGTCTGTCGCGACGGTCGTCGAAGCGCAGGCGCCCGCGGCGCCTCCGTTCGTTGCAACGCCGGCAACGACGCCGCCGGCGGTCCCCGTCGCGCCCACGGTGAAGATCACGCTCATCACGGTGCCCGTGCAGAAGCGCGTCATGGTCTTCTGGGGAAAGAAGCGCCTCGGGATCATCGCGCCGCACGCGCCGCTCATCATCCAGCGTCCGCGCGACAGCGGGCCGCTCGATCTCATTTTCCAGTGCGAGGGCTTCGTGCCCGTGCAGACGCGCGCGTACACCTTCGGCGACAGCAAGGTCGCCGTGAAGCTCACGCCGCTCGATCAGAAGAACACGCTGCTCGGCTATCGCGAGGAGGTGCCGCCAGAGGCGCCGGCCACGCCCGACGGCGGCACGCCGGCAGCGCTGCCGCCACCTGCGACGCCGCCGCCCGGCATCGCGGCGCCACCACCCAAGACCGGACCGGACGCGGGCGTGCGTTGACGCTGCCTTCCTCAATCGGTTATCAAGTGAAGGCGGGCCGATGAAGAAGACACGCGTGCTCGTCCTGTTCGACACCGATGGCGAGCCGCCAGCCGCGCAGGAGTATAAAAAAGAGCTCGAGTCCTCCGAGGAGGCCGAGTTCGACGTCGCGCGCGCCCTCGTCAGCAAGGGGCACGAGGTGCGCTTCCTCGGCTTCAAGGGCGATCTCGATCAGCTGGCGCAGGGCCTGCGCGCCGCGCCCGCCGACGTCGTGTTCAACCTGACGGAGCGCTTCCGCGACCAGTCGGCCCTCGATTACACGGTGGCCGCTGTGCTCGAGATGCTCGACATGCCGTACACGGGCGCGTCGTGCGAGGGGCTCATGCTCGCGCGCGACAAGGCGCTCACGAAGAAGGTGCTCGCGTACGAGGGCATCCGCATCCCGCACTTCATGGTGTGCAAGCACGGCGCGCCCGTGACGCGTCCGTCCGACCTGCGCTTCCCGCTCATCGTCAAGCCGCTCGACGAGGACGCCTCGGTCGGCATCGCGCAGTCGTCGGTCGTGCGCGACGACGACGCCCTCAAAGAGCGCGTCCTGTTCATCCACGACAAGTTCGACACCGACGCCATCGTCGAGGAGTTCATCGCGGGGCGCGAGCTCTACATCGGCGTCATGGGCGGTGACACGCCGGTCTCCTTCCCGCCCATCGAGATGGTCTTCGCGACCGACTCGACCGTCGAGAGCCGCATCGCGACGTTCAAGGCGAAGTGGAGCGTCAAGTACCGCGAGAGCAAGGGCATCCAGAACGAGATCGCGCAGAACCTGTCGTCCGAGCTGCGCAAGCGCCTGGGCGAGGTCGCCGTGCGCGCGTACCAGGCGGCGGGCTTGCGCGACTACGGACGCATCGACGTGCGGCTCGCGCACGACGACGCGATCTACGTCGTCGAGGCCAACCCGAACCCGTATCTGGCCGACGGTGAGGATCTCGCGTGGGCGGCGGAGGAGGGCGGCTACCTCTATCCGGACTTCATCGAGAAGATCGCCGAGATGGCCTGCAAGCGCGCCAAGCGGCGCGCCTGACGTCTGAGCAGCAGGCGTCGACCTTCGCGCATTCGACGCCGCGCCTTTGCATCACGTCGGCCGGGATTGCCCTTGCCGGTGATCGATCCCGTCCACTAAGCTGGTCTCGATGGCAAAGCGTCGAGTGTCGGCAAAGCGGGTCGTGCGGCCCGCGCGCGCGCCCAGTCGGGCGGCGAACGGGGCGGCGGGAAAAGCGGGACGCTCGGAGGCAGGCGGGGACATCTACGTCGGCATTCACTTCGGCGTGCGCGCGACGACGGTGGGCGTCGCCGACGCGTCGGGGACGATCGAGGTCGTGCGCAAGCAGCCGTCGCTCGTGGGCTCGCCGGCGCGCTCGCTCGCGGCGGCGCGCATGCTCATGACGGACGCGCTGGCCGAGGCGCGCGTCGCGCGCGCGCGCGTGCGCGTCGTGGGCGCGACGGTGCCCGGGCTCGTCGATCAGGAGACGGGCGTGTGCGTGCTCGCGCCGAACCTCGGGTGGCACGACTTCTCGCTGCGCGCCGCGCTCGAGCGCGAGGTCGAGGTGCCCGTCGCCATCAACAACGTCGCGCAGGCGGCCGCCGTGGCCGAGGGCCGCGTGGGCGCCGCGCGCCGCGCGAAGTCCTACGTGTGGATCCACGTCGGCAGCGGCGTGGGTGCCGGCATCGTCATCGACGGCAAGCCGTTCTTCGGACGTCGCGGGTTCTCTGGCGAGATCGGGCACTGCCCCGTCGTGTATCCGGGGACGACGTGCGGGTGTGGACGGCTCGGCTGCCTCGAGACCGTCGCGTCGGCGAAGGCCATCGTGCGCGCCGCCGAGCACGCCGTCTCCGCGGGCGAGCCCACCGTGCTCGCCGAGCTGCCGCCGCCCATCTCGTCGACGTCGGTGGCCGCGGCCGCGCGCGAGGGCGATCCCGTCGCGCGCCGCATCCTCGGCGAGGCGAGCGAGTACCTGGGCCGTGGCATCTCCTACCTGCTCAACGTGCTCAACCCCGAGATGGTCGTGCTGGGTGGCGCCGTCGCGCAGGCGGGCGAGACGCTCGTGGGACCCGTGCGCGCGTCGGTCGCGCGGCACTCGCTGCTGTCGGCGGGCGTGGCCGTCGTGCCGTCGACGCTGGGCAACCGCGCCGAGCTCACGGGCGCCGTGTTCATGGCGATTGATCACGGCGTCGCGCACGGCTTCGCCGCCGCGGCGCCGGTTCCTGTGGCCGCGCCGCGCGCGGCGCCGGCCCGGGCGCGCGCCGGCCGCTGACTCAGTTCGCGCGCGCCGGGCGCACGCGCATCATCTCGTACGTCTTCCAGCGCACGCGCTTGAAGCGCAGGCTGCCGTCGGCGTCGCGCTGCTTGTACGGCGTGCTGTGCGCCACGTAGCGCGTGCCCATGCCGCCGCGGAACGGCAGCGGGACGCCGACGCGCACGCGCGTGTGGAACGACTGATCGATCTTGTACGCGACGGCGGTCGTGGCGTTGCTCACGGCCTGGTCTTGCCCGAACCGAATGAGGCCGCCCACGCCGCCGCTCATCAGTGATCGCGCGGCGCCCTTCGCGACGTTGAGGCCCAGATCGGTCTGCGCGTCGAGCAGCATCTTGTCCTCCTCGCCGAGCGCGGCGGGGCCGAGGATCTCACGCAGCGTCGCGATGATGCCGCGCGTGTAGCCGAGCTGGGAGATCACGAAGACCTCGCTGCCCTGGTCCGACCAGGCCATGGCCTCCTGCATGCCCCACGCGGCCTCGGCGTGGCCCGCGAGCTCGAGCGCCCACGTGTCGCGCCCGCCCTGCGCGGCGTCGAAGCGCGGGCTGCACGACACGCCGAAGCGGCCGCGGCGCGCGAGATCAGCGTACACGATGCCCATGGGCAGCGCGGAGCCGCCCGTCGCGTGGAACTTGAAGACGACGTAGCGCTCCTCGTCGTGCGGCACGCTGCCGAGGCGCACGAAGACGTGGCCGGGCCCCGTCGTGACGTAGTCGTAGCCGATGACGTCGTCGAGCGCGAGGCCCGGCGGCATTTGCATCTCGATGTCGGTCGCGCGCGCGGCGCTGCGCAGGATCGCGCCCGCCTCGCGCTGGAAGATCGCGGCCATGTCGCCGGGCTTGTCGACGTAGTAGTAGTTGCCGCCCGACGCGTCGGCGATGCCCTGCATGAGCAGCTCGTCGTGGTCGCGCCCGAAGCCGATCGTGGTGACGCTCACGCCCGACTCGGCGGCGCGCTCGGAGATGCGCGCGAGCTCCTGCGCGTTCGTGATGCCGACGTTGGGCTCGCCGTCGGAGAAGAGGATGACCTGGTTGATCTGCCAGGGCTGGAACGCGCTGAACACCTCGGCGAGGCCCGCGAGCAGGCCACCCGAGAAGAACGTGCCGCCGCCGTCGCGCAGCGAACGGATGCCCGCGATGACGGCGTTGCGCGAATTTCCGTCGATGACGACGGAGGGCGCGGCCTCGTAGACGCCGTCCGAGAAGGCGACGACCGACACGCGGTCGCCGTCGCGCAGCTGCCCCACGAAGGTCTCGGCGGCGAGGAGCATGTTGCGGAACGGCTCGCCCGCCATCGAGCCCGAGCGATCGAGCACGAGCGACAAGTTGAGCGGCGCGAGCGTCGGCGCGCCCGCGCGGCCGCGCACGCTCACGGCGCCGTAGAGCACGCCCGTCGAGGTGCGAGGACCCATGCCGCACGTGACGTCGACGGCCGCCTGCGCGGGATCGTCGCCGCGCGGCGGCGACCAGTCAGGCGGCGGCATCGCGAAGACCTGGTCCTCTGTGAGGGCTTGCAGGCGCGGCGTCGTCGGCATCTGCACGAGGACGGCGCAACCGGTGGCGCCGAGAGCGATGAGGAGCGCCGCGGCGACGAAGGGGTAGACGAACGGCGACAGGACCAGTGAACGGGGGAGGGGACGCGCAGGTTCGCTCATGGCGCGGGCAGGATATCCGAACGGGCGCCGATCCGGGTAACATGCGCGCCATGCAGCTTCGACCTCTCCGAGTCCCGACCACTTTCGCTCTCCTCTCGCTCCTCTCGCTCCTCTCGCTCGCGCCTTCATGCGGCAGCAGCGGCGGCGGCGATCAGACGACGAAGTTCGTCGGTCCGTGGACGTTCTCTTCGGGCGAGCTCACGCCGACGTGCAGCTTCATCTCGACGTCCTTCGTGCTGAAGGGCTTGTCTGCGACCTTCGTGAAGGTCGACAACTCGACAATCAGCGTCGCCATCGGCACGGCGTGCACCGTGAAGTTCGCGGTCAGCGGCGCGACGGCGACCGTCGAGCCCAAACAGACCTGCACGCTCGACCTCGGTGGCGCGCTGGGAGCGACGACCGTCGCGATCAAGACGTGGACGCTCATGCTCTCGGGCGATCAGATCGACAACACGATCGACGTCTCGTCGATCTGCGACGCGTCGGGCATGGCCGTGCTCGTGCGCGGCGCCCCCGACGGCGGCGCGCCCGACGGCAGCACGAAGGACGGCAGCACCAAGGACGCAAGCACGACGGACGCGAGCACGACGGACGTGGCCGGAAGCGAGGTCGGTCAGGCGGACGGCAGCGTGAACGACGCCGCGACGGACGTGAGCGACGGCGGCGCGAGCGATGCGCCCGTCGACACGACGACGACGAGCGACGCAGGCGGCGAGACGGCCGTGAGCGACGCGGGCGGCGACGCCGGCTAGAGGATCTGGATCTCGGGCAGCAGGTCGTGCGAGAGGCGCGCGACGCGATCCGCGGTCGTGAGCGGCGCGAAGCCCTTGATGAAGTCGGCGACGGCGGCGCTGCCGTCGTCGTCGAAGAGCACGGCGAAGCCCTGGTACGCCTGCGTCCGCACGACGCGGCCCGAGGCGCGGCACGTGTGCCCCGTCGCGTCCGACATCACGACGGAGATGCGCCGGTCGACGTCGACGGCGACGCGCGACTTGAAGAAGCACCCGCCGCACGAGATGTCCTGCAGCTCGCCCGGCATGCTCTGTCGCCGCTCGCCGAAGACCAGCGTCACGGGCAAGCCCAACCCGAAGCGTGGATGCTGACGTTGCTCTTCCAACCCGCTCGTTGCCGCCATCACGCACTCTCCTTGCCGGCTCAGCATGACACGTTTCGGGTCTCGGCTGAACGGCCGTGTTATCACTGACGACCAACTCATGTCGTCAGGCGGTGACACAGGCCGGCGTAGCGGCGCCGCGGCACCTGCCGCGGCCGCTTCGCCGTGGACGCTCGTGTCGCCCGACCGCGTCCCGCGTACGCTGTTCGCGCGGCGCAAGCACTGGGCCGAGCGCTTCGGCGTCGCGCCCGTCTTGCCGACGACGCGCGCCGAGATGGACGAGCTCGGCTGGGACAGCTGCGACGTCATCCTCGTGACGGGCGACGCGTACGTCGACCATCCGAGCTTCGGCATGGCGCTCGTGGGCCGCCTGCTCGAGGCGCAGGGGTTCCGCGTCGGGATCGTGGCGCAGCCCGACTGGCGGAGCGCCGACGCCTTCGGCGCGCTGGGCCGCCCCAACGTCATGTGGGGCGTCACGGCCGGCAACATGGACTCGATGGTGAACCGCTACACGTCGGACCGGCGGCTGCGCTCGGACGACGCGTACTCGCCCGACGGCAAGGGTGACCTGCGGCCCGATCGCGCCGTCATCGTCTATGCGCAGCGCTGCCGAGAGGCGTTCGGTGACGTGCCGATCGTCCTAGGAGGCATCGAGGCCAGCCTGCGCAGAATCGCGCACTACGACTACTGGTCGGACAAGGTCCGGCGGTCTGTGCTGCTCGACGCGAAGGCCGATCTGCTCGTGTTCGGCAACGGCGAGCGCGCCGTCGTCGAGATCGCGCACCGGCTCGCCGCGGGAGAGAAGCCCGAGTCGATCACCGACGTGCGCGGCACGGCCTATTCGCGCCCGACGGGGCCGCCGCCCGAGGGGTGGGGCGAGCTCGACTCGCGTTCGATCGATGCGCCTGGGCCGGTCGAGCCTCCGCGCGACCCGTACGCGATGGAAGACAAGGCCGAGGCTTGCGCGACGCCTGCGGCCCCCACGCTGATCCCGCCGCGCGCGCTCAAGCGTCCCAAGACCGATCGCGCGCACACCGTCGTGCGCATGCCTGACTACGACACCGTCGCGGCCGATCCCGTGCTGTACGCGCACGCGTCGCGCATCCTGCACGTCGAGGCGAACCCCGGGAACGCGCGCGCGCTCGTGCAGCGCCACGGCGACCGCGACGTGTGGCTCAACCCGCCGCCGCTGCCGCTCGCGACCGAGGAAATGGATCGCCTGTACGAGATGCCGTACACGCGCACGCCGCATCCGCGCTACGGCGACGCCAAGATCCCCGCCTACGACATGATCCGTTTCTCGGTCACGATCATGCGCGGCTGCTTCGGCGGCTGCACCTTCTGCTCGATCACCGAGCACGAGGGCCGCGTGATCCAGAGCCGCTCCGAGACCTCGGTGCTGCGCGAGATCGAGCGCGTGCGCGATCAGACGCCGGGCTTCTCGGGCGTGATCTCCGACGTCGGCGGCCCGACGGCCAACATGTACCGCCTCGCGTGCAAGGATCCCGAGGTCGAGGCGGCGTGCCGGCTGCCGTCGTGCGTGCACCCAGAGGTCTGCCCGAATCTGCGCACCGATCACGGGCCGCTCATCCAGCTGTACCGCAAGGCGCGCGCGATCCCGGGCATCAAGAAGATCCTCATCGCGTCGGGGCTCCGCTACGACCTGGCCGTGAAGTCGCCCGAGTACATCCGCGAGCTCGCGACGCACCACGTGGGCGGCTATCTGAAGATCGCGCCCGAGCACACCGAGGACGGGCCGCTGTCGAAGATGCTCAAGCCGGGCATCGGCACCTACGAGACGTTCAAGCGCCTCTTCGACGAGGCGTCGGCGAAGGCGGGCAAGAAGCAATACCTGATTCCGTACTTCATCGCCTCGCACCCGGGGACGACCGACCGCGACATGCTCGCGCTCGCGCTGTGGTTGAAGAAGAGCGGCTTCCGCGCCGATCAGGTGCAGACGTTCCTGCCGTCCCCCATGGCGACGGCGACGGCGATGTATCACTCGGGCAAGAACCCGCTGCGCAAGGTGCGCAGGGACGGCGAGGACGTCGCCGTGCCCAAGGGGCTCAAGCAGCGGCGGCTACACAAGGCGTTCCTGCGCTACCACGACCCGGCGAACTGGCCCGTGCTGCGCGACGCCCTGCGCCGGCTCGGGCGCGAGGATCTGATCGGCAGCGGGCCGCAGCAGCTGATCCCGCTGCGCCAGCCGTCGGAGGTCACGAGCCTCGACGCCGCCCCGACGCGTCGCGCGCCCGGGCAGGCGTTTCGCACGCAGCACACGCGCAAGCGCCGGCGCTGAGAAAACGAGCGCGCGCCCGCGAAAAACGCTAGATTCTCCGGCCCTAGAACATGCGCGCCACCGACGACCTCCGCATCGAACGCATCCGCCCCCTGCTGCCGCCGGCGATCCTCATGGAGGATCTGCCGCTGACGGACGCGGCGTCGGCGACGGTCGCCGACGGACGCGATGCCATCACGAACGTGCTGCGCGGCAAGGACGATCGCCTCGTCGTCATCGTGGGGCCGTGCTCGATCCACGACGTCGCCGCCGCGCACGAGTACGCGAAGGGCCTCCTCGGCGTGCGGCCGGAGCTCGAGGACGCGCTCGTGCTCGTCATGCGCGTGTACTTCGAGAAGCCGCGCACGACCGTCGGGTGGAAGGGCCTCATCAACGACCCGCACCTCGACGGCACGTTCAAGGTCAATGAGGGGCTCAAGCTCGCGCGCGGCTTGCTGCTCGAGCTCGCCGAGCGAGGGATCCCCGCGGGCTGCGAGTTCCTCGACACGATCACGCCGCAGTACATCGCCGATCTCGTGAGCTGGGGCGCGATCGGCGCGCGCACGACTGAGAGCCAGGTGCACCGCGAGCTCGCGTCGGGCCTGTCGGCGCCGATCGGCTTCAAGAACGGCACCGACGGCAACATCCAGATCGCGATCGACGCGATCCAGGCGGCTGGGCACCCGCACCAGTTCCTGTCGGTGACGAAGCAGGGCCTGTCGGCGATCGTCGTCACGCGCGGCAACCCGGACTGCCACGTCATCCTGCGCGGCTCGAACGCGGGGCCGAACTGCGGCGCCGAGGACGTCGCGCGCGCCGTCGCGAGCCTCGACAAGGCCAAGCTGTCGCCACGCCTCATGGTCGACTGCAGCCACGGCAACAGCCGCAAGGATCCGGCGCGGCAACCGGCGGTCGCGCACGAGCTCGCGGCGCAGATCGCGCGCGCCTCGACGATCTTCGGCGTCATGATCGAGAGCCACCTCGTGGGCGGGCGCCAGGATCGCGTCGCGGGCAAGCCGCTCGTGTACGGGCAGAGCATCACGGACGGGTGCCTCGCGTGGCCCGACACGCTGCCCGTGCTGCGTGAGCTCGCGGACGCCGTGCGCGCACGCCGCAAGGGTTGACGCCGCCGTAGCGTCGTATAGTCGCGCAGCTCAGGAGGAGCGAGATGATGACGACGACCTCGACGCGTGCACCGACCACGGCGACCCTGCGCGTGAGCTGCCGTGATCGCACGGGCCTCGTCGCGGCGCTGTCGCAGTTCGTCTTCGACTACGGCGGCAACATCCTCGACGCCGACCAGCACGCCGACCTCGAGACGGGCCTGTTCTTCATGCGGCTCGTGTTCAGCCTCGAGTCGTTCAAGCTCGACCGCGCCGCCATGCAGGGCGCGCTCGCCATGCTCGCGACGCGCTTCGATCTGACCTGGGAGCTCACGACGTCCGACGAGCGACCGCGCGTGGCCGTCCTCGCGAGCAAGACGCCGCACTGCCTGTACGATCTGCTGCTGTCGCAGCAGCTGGGTGAGCTCGGCGGCGACCTGTGCGTCGTGATCTCGAACCACGACGATCTGCGCGCCGTCGCCGGTCACTTCGGCGTGCGCTTCGAGCACCTCCCCGTCGATCCGAACGACCGCGTCGCCGCGGAAGATGCGCAGCAAGAGATCTTCGACGAGCTCAAGATCGATCTCGTGGTCCTCGCGCGCTACATGCAGGTGCTGTCGCCCGAGCTCGTCGCGCGCTGGCCCGGGCGCATCATCAACATCCATCACTCGTTCTTGCCGGCGTTCGTGGGCGCGAAGCCGTACCACCAGGCGCAGGCGCGCGGCGTGAAGGTCATCGGCGCGACGGCGCACTACGTGACGGCGGAGCTGGACCAGGGCCCCATCATCGAGCAGGACGTCTGCCGCGTTAGCCACCGCGACGACGTGGGGGCGCTCGTGCAGAAGGGCAGGGAGCTCGAGCGTCAGGTGCTGACGCGCGCCGTGCGCGCGCACCTGCAGCGCCGCGTGCTCATCACGGGCGGCAAGACGATCGTCTTCGGGTAGTTCGGCGGGAAAACCGGGTCGACCTGTCGATCGGAGAGGCCTCCGTTCGACCTTCTTGCGGCCGCGGTTCGTTCCGCGGTCGACCTCGGAAGAAAGGACGCCCCATGGAACCCCGCATCAAGAGCCCGGCCCTCACGCTGCCGGGCGCGAGAGACGCCATCCTCGCGATCGTGAAGGCCGCCGAAGACTGCGGCGTGCCGCGCGCGACCCTCGATCTCCTGAACGTCCGCGTCGGTCAGATCAATGGCTGCAGCGTCTGCGTCGACATGCACTCCCGCGCGCTCAAGAAGCTCGGCGAGACCGACCGACGGATCTTCGCTGTCGGCGCGTGGCGCGAGGCGCCCTACTTCACGGAGGCCGAGCGCGCCGCGCTCGCGCTCGCGGAGGCGACGACGAGGCTCTCCGATCGCGCGGACGCGGTGCCGAACGAGATCTGGGACGAGGCGGCGCGGCACTTCAGCGCGGCGCAGCTCGGAGGTCTCGTCATGGCGATCGCCGTCGCGAACCTCTGGAACCGCCTCAACGCGGCGACGCGTCAGGTGAGCGGCGACTGGGTCGAGAAGTTGATCTGAGGCTTCAGAAAGGCAGCCAGCGCATCGAGCCGAAGCCCGCGATGAGGCGCGCCTCCTCGACGGCGAGCTCCCAAAGCGCGAAGTCGCGCAGCTGGAAGCAGGTCTCGGCGCGCGGGTGGCGCGCGAGGTAGCGCGCCCGCGCGTCGGCGTCCGCGACGGGCGCCGCGCGTCCGAGCAGCGATACGCGCGCGCCCGCGAGCGGATCCTCGACGGCGGCGCGATCGCCCACGAACAGGCACGCGCGTGAATCGGCGCGCAGGCCCTTCGTGTGCGCGGCGAGCTCTGACAACAAGAGCAGCGGCAGGCCGCGCGCGGAAAGCGCGAACGGCGTGAGCGAGCCGTACGGGTAGCCGTCGCGGTGAACGGACAGCGTCGACAGCAAGCCGACCGACTCGGCCTCGAGTAGAGCGCGCACCTGAACGCGCGGATCTCCGTCGGTGGCGTCGCTCATGGGGTGATAGATTACTCCGCCGCGGACGCCGTCGTCTGTCGTGAGCTGCGCAAGGTCTATCCCGGTGGGCGCGGGACCGCGCGGCGACGTCGTCGCCGTCGACGGCATCGATCTGAGCATCGCCATGGGCGAGTGCTTCGGGCTCTTGGGAACGAACGGCGCGGGCAAGACGACGACGTCCCCGTGGAGTCGCCCGAGGCGCGCGTCCTGTCGATGACGCGCGAGTGATATGCTTCACTCTGTGAAGGTGGTGTTGATAGTCGCGGCGCTGACTGCCTCAGCTCTGACGGCGTGTGATGCAAAGCATGCTTGTCCGTTGGGCTGTCCAGCACCTGGCCTCGGCTTGGGCGTCGCCGTGGTCACCACGCCAAAGATGGTCGTGAACGGTGTCGAGGCCGCGCTTACGGGACCGGTGAACGGGACCATGGTGTGTCAGCCAAATCCGTTCGGCTTCTCGGTCGTCTGCGCGTGGCCGCAAGGGATGTCCGTAGTGACAGGAACCTACTCTGTCCAAGTGTCTGCCCCCGGGTATGCGACGACAACGATTCAAGTGGTGGTCGCAACTCCCTCGCCGGATCAATGTGGATGCGCATCTGACTCGATCACGCCCTCCAGTGTGTCGATCAGCCGGACCGACGGCGCGGTGGACTAAGCGCGATTGCTAGGCGATCGAGCCCGACACCTCCTCGACCCTCAGGATTTTGACCGCTGGGAAAAGGTCAGCGTGCCCGTTGGGCGATGAGGCGGCGCGCGATGCTGTCCCTGTCGTCATCGCGATGGTTTGGTACCTGAGTTCGAAACCCGTGTCTTCAGAAGGCGGAAGAAGTGACGAAGGCGCGCGTTCCAGGTGTCGCGCGCCCGGGTCAGGCGTGCTTTGTCGATCATGTCCAAATGGGGTAGTACTCCGCCGTGGACGCCGTCGTCTGTCGTGAGCTGCGCAAGATCTATCCCGGCGGGCGCGGCCTGGGCGCCGGGCCGCGCGGCGATGTCGTCGCCGTCGACGGCATCGATCTGAGCATCGCCATGGGCGAGTGCTTCGGGTTGCTGGGACCGAACGGCGCGGGCAAGACGACGACGGTCGAGGTGCTCGAGGGGTTGCTCGAGCCGACGTCGGGCGTCGTCGAGCTGTTCGGCCTCACGTGGCGGCACGACGGCGCCGCGCTCCGCGAGCGCATCGGCGTCGCGCTGCAGGAGACGCGCCTCACCGAGAAGCAGTCCGTCGAAGAGACGCTCGAGCTGTTTCGCAGCTTTTACAAGAAGCCGCGCCCGCTGCAGACGCTGCTCGACGAGGTGCAGCTCGAGGAGAAGCGGACGGCGTGGGTGGGCAAGCTGTCGGGCGGGCAGCGGCAGCGCCTCGCGCTCGCGTGCGCGCTCGTGGGCGATCCCGAGATCTTGTTCCTCGACGAGCCGACGACGGGGCTCGACCCGCAGTCGCGCCGCCAGGTGTGGGATCTCGTGAGCGCGTACAAGAGCCGCGGCGGCACCGTGCTGCTCACGACGCACTACATGGAGGAGGCGGAGCGCCTGTGTGATCGCGTCGCCGTCGTCGACCACGGGCGCGTCATGCAGCAGGGCACGCCGCGCGCGCTCATCGACGAGCACGTCGGCACGCCCGAGGGCACGCTCGAGGACGTCTTCGTCGCGCTCACGGGGCGATCGCTGCGAGACGCCTGATGGGTGAGCTCGTCGCGCTGTATTACCTCACGCGCGCGCGCGTCCGTGAGGTGCTGCGCGAGCCGGGCACGCTGTTCTGGGTCTTCGGCTTTCCGATCCTGCTGTCGGTGGGGCTCGGCCTCGCGTTCCGCGGGCGCGGGCCCGAACCGGTCGTCGTCGGCCTCTACGACGGCAAGGGCGCGGCGCCGCTCGAGCGCGCGCTCGTCGCGGCGGGCATCGAGGTCCAGCGCGTCGACGACGCGTCGGCGCGCGTGCGGCTGCGCGCGGGCAAGGTCGCGCTCGTCGTCGTGCCGCCCGCGACGCCCACCGATCCCGTGACGTACCGCTACGATCCGACGCCGCCCGAGGCGCGCCTCGCGCGCGTCGCCGTCGACGAGGCGATCCAGCGCGCCGCCGGCCGCCGCGATCCGCGCGCCGTCGTCGACGTGCCCGTCACCGAGCGTGGCGCGCGCTACATCGATTTCCTCATCCCGGGCCTCATCGGCATGAACCTCATGTCGGGCTCGATGTGGGGCATCGGGTGGGTCATCGTCAACATGCGCGTGCGCAAGCTGCTCAAGCGCCTCATGGCGACGCCCGTGCGGCGCCGCGATCTGCTGCTCTCGCAGGCCATCGCGCGCACGGGCGCCGTGCCGCTCGAGGTGGGCGCGATCCTCGTGTTCGCGCGGCTGGCGTTCGACGTGCGCGTCACGGGCAGCTGGGTCGCGCTCGCCGTCGTGTGCTTCGCGGGCGCGCTGTCTTTCGCGGGCCTCGCGATCCTCGTCGCGAGCCGCGCGCAGAACACCGAGACCGTGGGCGGCCTCATGAACCTCGTCATGATGCCCATGTTCGTGCTGTCGGGCGTCTTCTTTTCGTCGGCCCACTTCCCGGCCGTCGTGCAGCCCGCGCTGTCGCTGCTGCCGCTCACGGCGCTCAACGACGGCGTGCGCGCCATCATGATCGACGGCGCGTCGTTCGGCGGCGTCATGCGGCCGCTCGCGATCCTGGGCGTCTGGGGCGTCGGCAGCTTCGTCGCGGGGCTCAAGATCTTCCGCTGGGGATGAGATGGAGGTCGTGATCCTGCCGACGGCCGAGGCGGTCTGCGCGAAGGGCGCCGACATCGTCGCGCAGCTCGTCGCGCGCCAGCCAGCGGTCGTGCTGGGCTTGCCCACGGGGGCGACGCCGCGTCCGCTCTACGCCGAGCTCGTGCGCCGGCACCGCGACGAGGGGTTGTCCTTCGCGCGCGCGACGACCTTCAACCTCGACGAGTACGTCGGCGTCGCGCCCGATCATCCCGGCTCGTTTCGCCGCTACATGGACGACGTGTTCTTTCGTCACGTCGATCTTCCGGCGGCGCGCGCGCACGTCCCCGATGGGCTCGCGGCCGATGTGCCCGCGAGCTGCGCCGCCTACGAGGCCGCGATCGCGGCCGCGGGAGGCCTCGATCTCGTGCTGCTCGGGCTCGGCGAGGACGGCCACGTCGCGTTCAACGAGCCGACGTCGTCGCTCGCGTCGCGCACGCGCATCAAGACACTCTCGGCAGCGTCGCGCGCCGCGAACCAGGCGGCGTTCGGCGCCGCGCCCGTGCCGTCACACGTCATCACGATGGGCCTCGCGACGATCCTCGACGCGCGCCGTTGCGTGCTGCTCGCGACGGGCGCGCGCAAGGCGGCCGCGCTCGCCGCGATGATCGAGGGCCCCGTGACGTCGATGGTGCCGGCGTCGGCACTCCAGCTCCACGCGAACGTCACCGTGCTGTGTGACGAGGCGGCCGCCGCGCGCCTCGCGTTCGCCGACTACTACCGCGACGTCGAGGCGGCCAAGCCGCGCTGGCAGACCTAATCAGGCAGGCGCACGTTGCTCTGCCAGGGTGACTGCACGCCCTCGTCGCAGAGCCAGTAGAAGACGGCGCGCATCTCGCGGAACTCGTCGGCGGCGATCTCGGCGAGCGCGCTCGGTACGAGATCGATCTCGAAGCCCTCCCACTGGAAGCCCGGCACACCCTGGGTCATGGCGCGCAGGCCGCCCGTGATGAGGCGATCGCGACAGCGCCACAGCCGCTCGATCGACATGCCGGCCGCGGCGCCGAACGCCGCGGGCGCCGCGATCTCTTCGGGCAGATCGACGCGCGGCAGGCCGACGGCCCAGCACATCCAGCACAGGCCCACCCAGTCGCGCCGCGCGCAGCGCATGAGCGTCGGCAGCGACATCGCGTCGTCGATCTCGACGCGCTCGTCGACGGTCACGAGCTTCGCCTCCGGCGGCGGGGCGTCGAGCGGCGCGTCCTCGTCCTCGATGATCTCCTCGAACTCCCACGACGTCAGCTCGACGGGGCCGTCGGGGAGCAGCCGCGACACGTCGGGCGGCAACCACGACGGCGATGCTTCTCGTGGCAGCCGCGCGCGCACGGCGGCGCGCACGGCGCCGAGTCGCGTCGCGTACCTTTGAAGCTGCGCGCGCACGTTCTCGAGCGGTTGCTCCGGCCCCTCGGGCACGTCGGGGAACTGCGTGTGAATCTCGTCCGCGTCGGGCGCGAAGGCGAAGGCCGGGAAGATCACGCGCGCGTAGCCCTCGATGAACGTGCGCTGCTCTTCGAGCTCGGGCGGCAACAGCGCGGCCTCGGCGCGCGCGTCCTCGGGGCGGCCGAGATAGATGTAGAGCAGCGCGCGCGTGACGTGGCAGTCGTCGCGATCGGGCGCGAGCAGGAGCGCGGCGTCGACGAGCTCGAGCGCCACGCGGTCGCGCCCCGAGATCGACGAGGCCAGCGCGCGCAGCACGCTCGTGGCGTCGGCGCCCGCTGGCAGCCCGTTCGCGAGGAGGTCGAGGCGGCCGTCCGCCGACTTGACGAGCTCAACCGCCGTGGCGCGCGCGCTCGCGGCGGCGAGCGGCATCGCGAGCCGACGCAGCGCCGCGCTGAGCGCCCCGGCGTCGCCCGCGGCGACGGCCCCGCGCGCCGTCGCGAGCAGCGCCTCGGCGATTCGTCCCTCGGCCTCGAGCGACGCCGCCGTCTCGCGCCACGACGACGGCGGCGTCGCGGCGAGGGCGGGCGACGCGAGCAGCGCCTCGGCGTCGAGGGCGGCGCCCAGCGCGCGCGTGTGAAGGATCTGCGCCGCGTCATCGAGCAGCGTCCACGCGCCGACGGCTTGGTCGCGGTCGAACGCGCCGCGCTCCTCGTGCACGCGCGCGTCTTCGTACAACTCGGCGGGCACGCCGACGCGTCGACAGGTCCCGCCGCGCCGACCGTCGACCCAGTGGGTCTCGTCGACGAGCGCGCCCGCCGCGTCGAAGCGCTGCCACAGGCCGTGCGCCTTGCCCGCGCGGTACTCGTCGCGCTCGCGCAGCACGCCCTCGCGCGACCAGCGCCGCCACACGCCGTCGGGAAGCCCGTCGGCGAAGGTCGACAGGACCCACTGATCGCGGCGCTCCTCGTACGGCGCGCCGGGCGGCACGCCGTCCGGACGCGCGGGGTGCGGCTTGCCGCTCGGCAAGATGTGCACGCCCGCGCGGTCGAACCAGCGCACGTCGGAGAGTTGGCCGTGCTCGAACTTCTGCCGCAGCTGCCACGCGCCGGGCGGCACGCAGCACACCTGCAGCGGCTCGGACGTCGCGCCGGGCCCGTCGTAGCCGTACGCGATGAGGGGGCCGTGCTGCGCGCCCGCGAGGTAGTCACCCGCGCGCGCGAGCGAGCCGTCGGGGTGGAAGCGCCGGAACGCGCCCTCGCGTTCGCCCGCGCGGTACTCGTGCTCGCTCGCGAGGGTGCCGTCCTGCCGCCAGGCGCGCACGAGGCCGTGGGCGCGACCCTCGGCGTCGCGCGGCGTCGCCTCCCACTCGGCCGTACGCGCGCTCCATTCGGCCTCGGAAGGGACGGTCGCGGGACGTCGCGGGAGCTCGGGACCGAGAGCCGATGTGCTGCCGACATCCTCGACCGACATGCGCTTGAAGATAGCGCCAAATCGGCCCTGGTGCGTGCGCGCGCTTGACAGGGCCGGGGCGCGAATGGTTGATCGGCGCTCCTGACAACTGAATAGATGCCTTCGGTGCCCGTTCGCAAAGGGCATAACAGGGAAGCCGGTGCGATGCCGGCGCGGTCCCGCCACTGTAAGTGAGCAATCGCCTCTCGAAGACCCACTCGACGTTCGCGTCGGGGAAGGGGAGAGGCGCGGCGACAAGCCACATTCGAGTCGCCACTCACGAGCCAGGAGACCTACCGAAGGCTGACGCTTTCTTCTCCGCGCGGACGGAGAGCCGGCCGCCCAACCCTTGCGCGCCCTGGCCCTCGCCCGTTTCGGAGCGAGGGTTTTTCATGCCGCCCGACAGACGGCCCGAACGGCGCGACGGACGCCGCGAAGGTCGGCCGAAACAGCCAAACGATGTGCACCGGACGCCGCTCACGCGGATCGCGGTGGCGTGCGTGGGGCTCGTGCTGCCGTCGCTGGGCGCGCGCGCGTGGGCCGACGACGCGCCGCCGCCCGCGCGTCCCTACGAGACCGTCGTCACGGCGGAAGCGCCCGTCGCGGCGACGCCGCGCGCCGATCGGCTCGCGTCGGCGTCGGTCGTGCTGCCCGACGACAGCCCGCGCGCGCACGACGATCTCGGCACGCTCATGCTCGAGATCCCCGGCGTGACGACGACGCGCACGGGCGCGCTCGGCTCGTTCACGACGTTGTCCTTGCGCGGCAGCAACCCCGATCAAGTCCGCGTGTTCATCGACGGCGTGCCCGTCGCGATCGCCGAGGGAGGCGGCGTCGATCTGTCGACGCTGCCGCTCGGTGACGTCGACCGCGTCGAGGTGTATCGCGGGCAAGCGCCGCTCGCGTTCGGGGAATCGGCCATGGGCGGCATCTTGTCGATCACGACGCGCACGCCAGGCACGCCGTCGGTCGGCGCGCGCGCGGGCGTGGGCTCTTTCGGCACCTACTTCGGAGACGCGCAAGCAGGCGGCCGCGTCGGTCGCGTCCGGCTCTACCTCGGCGTCCACGGTCTGTCGTCGGTCGGAGACTACCCGTACATCGACGACAAAATGACGGCGCTCAATCCGTCCGACGACCACCCGGCGCTTCGCCAGAACGACGACGTCAAACAGGCCGACGGGACCTTCCGCGCGGCCCTCGATCTACCCGGGCGCCGCACGTTGAGCCTTGGGCTCATCGCGTTTGGGCGCGACCAAGGCCTGCCGGGCTCCGGCGGCGCTCAGACGCGCTTCGTGCGCTTCGAGACGGCGCGCGCGCTCGCGTACCTGCGCTACGAGTCGCGCGACGATCTCGGCGCGAACGGAAGGCTCTCTGCGCAGCTCTTCGCCTCGGCCGAGCGCGACCACTTCACCGACCCCGACAACGAGCTGCAGGGCGGCGTCTGGGACACGCACGACACGACGCTGTCGACGGGCCTCACGGCCAACGCGACGCGCCTGCTCGCCGAGTGGTTGCGCCTCGCCGCCGTCGCCGAGGCGCGCGCCGAGGCGTTTCGCCCGGTCAATGATGCCCAGGTCGCCATGCCCGTGGGCGCACCCGCGCGCCGGCTCGTGGCCGTCGCGGGCGCCGAAGCGACCTTCCACTGGCGTCGCGCCGATCTCGACGTCGTGCCGTCGGTGCGCGGCGAAGAGATGCAAGACATCGTCACGGGGCGCAACACCTTCGGGCGGAACGCGCCGACGGCCCCGGCCGTCACACGCGCGCTTCCGATCGTGCGCCTCGCGCTCCTGCGTCCGCTCGGCGAGCACGTGACGCTCAAGGCGAACGTGGGCCGATACGCGCGCGCGCCGTCGTTCCTCGAGCTCTACGGCAACACGGGCCGCTTGCTCGGCAACCCCACGCTCATGCCCGAGCGGGGCACGAACGGTGACGTGTCGCTCGTCGTCGACGCGGGCGCGCGCGTGCGTGTGTCGAGCACCACCGCAGTCTTCGGCGCCGAGGTGACCGATCTCATCGAGTGGACGCACGATTCGTACAACGCGCGCGCTCAGAACCTCAGCGCGGCGCGCATCGCGGGCGTCGAAGAAGAGTTGCGCGTCGCCGCGGGCCGCTTCGTTCGCTTCGTGGCGCAGGGCACGTTCCTCGACGCGCTCGACGAGAGCGACAACCCGGCGCACCACGGTCACCAGCTCCCGCTGCGGCCGCGCTGGCAGGCCTACGCGCGGCCCGAGCTCGCGCGCTTGCCGCTCCGGCGGAGCGCCGGCGGCGTCGGACCGCTCGAGGGCGGCGTGTTTGTCGACGGCGCGCTCTTCGCGGGCAGCTACGACGATCCCACCAACCTGTACGCGCTGCCGTCGCGTGTGCTCGTCGGCGCGGGCGTGAGCGTCGAGGCGCCGCGCCTCGGTTTGCGCGCGACGTGTAGCGCCCAGAACCTCACGGACACTCCCGTGTGGGACATCGCGGATTGGCCATTGCCCGGCCGAACGATCTTTCTCGCGCTCGCGTGGCGGAGCGCGCTCGGCAGTCCCGAGATCGCCACGAACAACCAAAACTGATCGTCCAAGATCGTCCAAAGAAGGAGCACGTGAAATGATCCGCGCCGCAAGAGTCTCAATGGTAAAGGGAGGCGCCTCAGGCGCCTCAGTCCTGTGTCTCGTGGGAGCGCTGCTCTCGTGCGGCGGCTGCGGATCGAGCTCGAGCGGCTCACCGGGAACAGCGGGCGCGGGCGGTCATGCCGACGCTGGCAAAGACTCGCGCACCGCGGGCCAAGACGGCTCGGCCGGCGCCGGGGCCTCGGCGGGTGTGAGCGGTAGCGCTGGCGCGGCCGCGGGCGCCGATGGCGGCGTCAGCATGGATGGCGCCGCCGGTTCGGACGCCGCGGGCGGCTCGGACGGCGCGATCGCCGATGCCACGTCGGACGGCGCCGCGGGCGCCGCTACCTTCGGCGCCGGCCTCGCCGTCGTCGACAGCGACTTTGCGTCGACGAGCATCTCGATCGTGAGCGCCGCGGGCGCGCTTGTTAAAGACGACTGCATCAACTCGGGCACGCAGGCCTCGGGCAAGCTATCGCTCACGCTGTCGGGGGACGTCGTCTTGCCGTCGCAGCCGCAGCTCGGCGGTGATCTGTGGATCATTGACCGCAAGAACGACGCGCTCACCGTGGTCACGCCGCCTTCCTGCGCCGTGAGCGCGCAGATCGCCGTGGGCACGGGCTTCCAGGCGGATCCGCACGACGTCGCCGTCCTCTCGGCGACGAAGCTCTACGTCACGCGCTACAACACGAACGTCACGCCTCCGAACGTGAACGCCATGGGCGACGACGTGCTGATCGTCAACCGCGCGACGGGCTCCGTCACGGGACGCATCGGCCTCACGTCCTACGCCGCGCCCGTGACCGGCTTCACGATCGAGGCGCAGCCCGACCGCATGGTGATCGCGGGCGGCAAGGTCTACGTCACGCTCGGCAGCCAGGACGCGAACTTCATGGCGGCGGGCGAGGGGCGCGTCGTCGTCATCGATCCGGGCAGCGACACCGTCATCGGGACGATCGCGCTCACGGGCCTCAAGGGCTGCTCGGCGGTCCAGTATGTGCCGGCGATGAGCTCGCTGTTCGTCTCGTGTGGCGGCTCGTTCGCCGACCCCGATCAGTCGGCGGCCTCGGGCGTCGCGCAGGTCGATCTGTCGACGGCGACGCCGACGGTGCACGTCACGAAGGCGTCGGTCGTCGGTGGCCAACCGGTGAACTTCTCCTGGATCGGCGTGCTCTCTGCCACGCAGGCCTTCGCCGGTACGCTGGGGACCTTCCCGGTCGGCGCGACGCCAGGCACGCAGGACGGTCTCTATTCGTTCAACCCCACAGCTGGGACGGGTACGGCGGTGCCGTTGTCGGCCGGCCCCTATGACCTCGGTGGCGCCGTCGTCGGCGCGGCGCTGCTGTTCGTTCCCGACGCCACGACGGCCACGCCGCGCATTCACGTCTTCGACGTGCCCGCGACGGGCGCGCCCACCGAGCGCACGCCGTTCGCGCCCGATCCGTCGAAGGGCCTGCCGCCGCGTCAGATCGCCTGGTACTAGTTCTCGTCGGGGGGCGTGCCCGCGCGCACGCCCTCCGGCAAGCCTTCGTCGAGATCTTCTTCGGACAGCGGCGCGCTGATGCGGTAGCTCTCGTTGAGCCAGCCGCCGAGATCGGCGAGGCGGCAGCGATCCGAACAGAACGGCAGGGCGGGGTGCTCGGCGCGCGTTCCTTCGAGCGCGCGGCGACAAGTGGGACATGTGAAGAGCACGAGCGGAACCATAGCAAACGCCGCGGCTCTAGAAAAATTCGGCGAAAATTGCTACAAATGGCCGCGCGGGACTGCTTCTTGGTCTCGGGCGCTCCGCCGAATCGACATGATGACGACGGAAGACGAGCAGGGTCGAACCGCAGCCCTCGGCCGCTACGGGGTGCTCGACACGCCCGCGGAGCCCGAGTTCGATCGCATCACGGCGCTCGCGTCGCGCCTGTTTCACGTGCCCACCGTCGCGATCGTGCTCGTCGACGGCGAGCGCACGTGGTCGAAGTCGCGCTACGGGCTCGCGCTGCCGCCGCAACCGCGCGCGCTCACGTTTTGCAACACGGCGATCGCGGGCGCCGAGGTGATGGTCGTGCCCGACGCCTCGCTCGACGAGCGCTTCGCGACGAACCCTCTCGTCGCGCGTGAGCCGCGCGTGCGCTTCTACGCGGGCGCTCCCATCCGCACCCACGACGGCTACAACATCGGGTGCGTCGAGCTCGTCGACTATCGACCGCGCGTGCTGGCGTCGGCGGAGATCGAGCTGCTCGCGAGCCTCGCCGCCGTCGTCATGGACGAGCTCGAGCTGCGCGCGACCGTGGGGCGGATTCGCCGCGACGTGGGCGCGGGCACGCCGGAGAGCGTGCCGCGCGGCGACTCCGGCGGTCATGTGCCCGCCTTTCGCGAGGTCGTCGACCTGCGCCTCGGGTTCATCACGCACCAGCTGCCCGCGATCATCTGGACGACCGACCGCGAGCTGCGCATCTCGTCGGCGATCGGCGCGGGCCTCGAG